>QNAD01000229.1 GCA_003641345.1 Candidatus Zixiibacteriota bacterium
AAATCTCATAGACCAAGTCAATATTATCATACAGATTTTTATAGGTCAATTTTTGATACCCTTGAATGTGATTTACATTATAAACTTCTTTGGTTTTTGGGTTTTTTATAGCAAAAGAAAAATATTCGGATACCGGATCTTCAGAAATAATTTCCACATTTGGATTAGCATTTAGCCATGTGATATGCACAAGCTCACTTTTATTCATCCATTCCGACTCGTTTTTCTTTTTTTCTTTTTCGTGTTCGTCACCATTACGAATCATTTTATCAAAACGATAAGTTAATCCGGTTTTTGTAAAAAAAACATGAAAATTTCCGGATTCTACTCCGTATTCTATTTTATTTCTCTGCCAGTTTCGGCCATCAAATTGTCCTTGATTTTCAATAAATGCAGAACCATTAGTATTATCTATTTCCCAATTTAATTGTGAAAATCCAATGAACGGAAATAAAAAGAATAAAAATATTAACTTTCTCATCACTATAATTTTTGTTCTTGATGCCTAAAATGACGAATGAGATTCCCAAAAGTTGCCTCAAAGTTATAAAAAAATAAGTTTCCTTTTCACCTATAAGACCCCTCTTATCTCAACAACAACATAAAATATTGATTCCTACCCACATACAGTCTACATCTTATATTCACTAAAAATAAAAGAAATGTTCAAAAAGATACATTTAAACAAATAAGACGACCTATTACCGCTCTATAAGAAGATTACAACCCCGAATATCGGCTACATCAAATCGGCCATAAAGCTCAAAAGAATTATCTGAATTGATTTTTCCAAGGTCTTGTGTCTCAATAAAACTGCACGAATTAATATTAGCCAAATCAATAATATTAATACCGCCGGTTTTATTTTCAGGCAAATACGAAAACGGATCGTAACGGTCTCGAATCAAAATTTTCATCCACGGTGAAGTAAAAAACTTGCCTCCTCTCTTGCTATATGCTTGCGAAAACAATTCAGTCATACCATACTCGGAGTGTATTTCTGTTTGAAATCGGTCTTTTAAGAAACGATGAAGTTCCTGTTTGGTTAATTCTTCTCGACGCCCCTTCATACCGCCGGTTTCTATCACAATAGTATGATTGAGTGATTCATTGTAAAATTCCGCAAAATCCATCAGAGCATAGCTGACACCGAACAAAATGGTTTTCTTTTCTGCCTTTTCAAGTTTCCGGAGTGTATCTGCCAACTTTTCAAAATCATCAAGGGAAAAGGTACTCTCGGCACACAACGAATTTTTGATAAAATAATCTATCATAAAAACCAATGACGAATGTTGCTGTTCTAAATAAGATGGTAACAACGCCAAAAAGCAGTAATTTTCAGAATTACCATAAAACTTTTGGAACGAAGCCAGAAAACTGTCAACATATATTTGTTTGTCAGCGACAAAATGTTTGGAACGAACTTGTCCTGTGGTACCACTGCTTTGAAAATAAAAATCCGCATCTGCTTTACCGGTAATTATTTTGTGGGTTTTAAAAAAAGAAATCGGTAAAAAAGGAATATCTGTTAATGTTTTAACCTCCGTTATATCCTTTTTTAAAAAATCAATATATTGATGATAAACAAAATTATGATGATATTGCAAAAAAAAGATATTAAGAGCCAATTGATTAAATTCTGCATCACTCCCTATTCCGAATATTTTCTTTTTAATATCCTCCATCTATTTTCGCAGTGCTTTAATAGGTTCAATACCTATCGTAGACCCTTGTTCAATGGCCTTGAGAACTGCTCCTCCACCGGTAAAAATATAATATCCCGGACTATCAATTGCAACAATATAAAGCCCCGGTAACAAGCGTTTCAATTCTTGCATCGTATCGCCACCACCATAGAGTTTAGTTGCTTTACGATTGGTATCTATCAACTCATCAAGGGCAATAGTACCTTCGTTGAAATAAGGTGTAAAACCCATTACAGCATTTACAAAAATGGTTTCTGCCTCAGTAAAAATTTGTTTGACCATTTCATTTTCAAATGATTCGTGAGCCACATCCAAGACAAAATTCATTTCCTTCGGCAAATTGTCAATGGAATGCTTACGGTATTGTCCTTCAAATTTCCCGTCAAGCGTATCGGATTCAATAATATATGGCAACTCTATCAATTTCCCTGGGAATTTTTGGGAATAAGTCAAAAATTCTTTTGCTTGTACAATATCTTCATCGGAGAGTCCTTTAATTTTCACACCATATTTTGCCGCCAAATAAGCATTGTAAATTACACCGCCTAAAATTAGGTAATCGGCTTTTTCCAATAATACAAATAATGAATGAATTTTAGTATCGAACTTACTTCCGGCTACAACAGCAATAAATGGTCGCTTAGGTTCATAAATTCGCTCAAGATTTATAATTTCTTTCTGCATCAGAAATCCTGCATACGACGGTAAATATTTGTTGACACCAACTGTTGAGACATGCGGTTGCCATGACCCGAAAGCATCATTAACAAAAATATCAGCCAACCCTGCCAATTGGTGTGCAAATCGTTCTTCGCTACCATCATGGGCTTCTTCGCCGGCAAACCAACGGGTATTCGGCAAATAAACGCCATCAATTTCATTATCCTTTAAATCTTTTATCAAAAGATTGACAGAAGTCTCAACACTCAGGTAACCACGGGTTCCTTCGGCATGAAATTCAGGAACTTTAATATTGATATGAAGTTTTTTCTTCAGATAATTGACAATAGGTTGAACGGAAGTTTTTTCGTCTATTTGTATTTCGCCGGTTTTCTTGTTTCGCGGGCGTCCCACATGGGACATTAGGATTATTTTCCCGCCTTTGGCATTGATATAATACAGTGTGCCAATGGTCATATCAATCCGGTACGGGTCATGTATAACACCATTTTTTACCACATTGTGGTCCACTCGCACCAAAACCACTTTATCCTTTATTTCAGCTTCTTGTAAAAGTGGAGTCTGCATTTTATTTAAAATGTCCATAGGTCTAAAATTTATTGAACAAACTTACGGAAATTTTTCTTAGTGTTTGAAAAGATTCATCATTCAAAAATTTTCAAATTAATATTTGTATATTAAGAAATATGCTTATCTTTACGGAAAAAGTTAAATGAAACAAAGTTTTATATTCTTCCTGTTTTTGTTCTTGACATTTTATCTTTTTGCTCAAGACGATTTTTATCCGTTACAATGCAAAGGAAAAATTCCTGAAGAATTTATAACCCTCAGCAGCGAGAAAGTCAATAAAGACCGTGCCACTATTGACCAAAGTGAAAACTATAATGTAAAAAAAGCTAAAAAAGAATTTTATCTTTTTACCAACTACAAAATTGATTATCTGTTGCGTAGCGGGATGGTTTTGTTTGGCGATGAAGCCACTGAATATGTCCGTTCGGTACGAGCTTATATTTTAAAAGATTCTCCCGAACTAAAAGATAAAATCCGGTTTTATGTCATCAAATCGCCTGAAGTAAATGCTTTTTGCACCTACCAGGGTATTATTTTTGTCAATATTGGTTTATTGGCACAGGTCGAAAACGAAGCAGAATTGGCATATGTACTTTCGCACGAAATTATTCACTATAAGAATCATCATATCATCAACGATTTTCTCAATACCACGAACATTATAAAAGGGAATGGCAAATACGGCAAATATTCCTATGAACAGAAAGTACATGCCTATTTTAATTATTCAAAAGAGAATGAGATGGAGGCCGACGCACAAGGGCTTCAAGATTTTTATCTAAAAACAGATTACGACATCAATCAGGTTTTAAATGTTTTTGATGTATTGTTGTATTCCTATTTACCATTTGACGAGGTACCGTTTGATACCAATTATTTCAACGACCGGTATTTTAAAGTTCCCTCTGACTTTTTCTTAAAAAAAACTAAACCTATTTCTGCAGTGGAAGATTATGACGATTCAGAAAGCACACACCCAAATATAAAAACCAGAAGAGAAAAAATCTACGAAATAATCGGAAACCTTGAAAATGTAAATGAAGGGAAA
>QNAD01000230.1 GCA_003641345.1 Candidatus Zixiibacteriota bacterium
AGGAAGTAAGTTATTATGAACTCTGTCGTCAATATGGCAGAGAAACCGTATGGGCAAACCAGATTGTAAACCCCATGACCGGAAGAAAACTATTCGGCGACATTTTGGTTCGTCCCGTGGACAAACAGGAAAACTATGTAAAACGATGTATCGGTGTTGCCGGCGACACCCTGCAAGTCATCAATGCACAGGTATATATCAACGGTAAACCCGAACAAAATCCCGAAGAACGACAATTGAAATATTATGTCAAAACGAACGGAACTCCTATCAATCCCAAGATTTTACAGAAATACAACATCACAGAAGGCGGTCAGATTGCCGATAATTTCAATGACTATTATTTCTTTTTAACGAAGAAAAATGCCGAAAAACTAAAATCGTTTGCCAATGTTACTGATGTTCATCCCATTATTGCAACCGAAGGCACTTGGAACACCCGTATCTTTCCACACGATTCACTCTACCAATGGAACGAGGATTTTTTCGGTCCGCTGTATATTCCTAAAAAGGGAGCAACTATCAAACTGACACTAAACAACCTGCCTCTTTACCGTCGTGCAATTGATGTGTATGAGAACAACGATTTACAAGTTAAAAACGGTATGATTTATATCAACGGTAAGCCGGCACAGTCCTACACTTTTAAAATGAATTATTATTTTATGATGGGCGACAACCGCCATAATTCCGCTGACTCCCGTTTTTGGGGATTTGTTCCCGAAGATCACATTGTGGGACAAGTGAAATTTATTTGGTTCTCAACCGATAAAGACCGTGATTTATTCCATGCTATTCGCTGGAACAGGTTATTTACTTATTTTGATTGATGACGAAAAAAGTAAAAAAGAATAAAAGTCGTTTTCACAAGTGGCTGAAATCGCTACTTTGGGCTTTTATCATCTTACTAATTATCCGATTATTTTTCTTTCAGGTCTATACGGTTACACACGACAAGATGAAACCCGCCCTATTGCCTGGCGATTATTTGGTGGTCAACAAGTTGAGTTTCGGACCTCGACTACCCATCTCGTTTTTTGCACTACCATTCAACGACAATTTTATTCCTTTCCTTGGCGTAAAATCTTATGTTAATATTTTCCGGTTGCCATACATGCGGCTGAAATTCGGAAAAGTAAACCGCAACGATATTTTGGTTTTCAACTATCCAAATATGTACGATGTGGGTACCGACCTCAAACCGTTAGATATCTCGCGGTGCATTGCTCTGCCGAGCGACACACTACAAATCAAAGACAAAGTAATTTTTATAAATGGAAAAAAAACTAACGACACGATACCTGTCCTTTTCCATTACCGCATCACCACCGACGGCACTTTTTTCAGTCAAAATTTTTTAGACAGCTTACACATCACCGGCAAACTCATTGCCGATATGGGCATTTACAAATTCTACATCACACCTAAAATAGCAAATCAGCTTAAATCAGTACCTTTCATCAAATATATTCAGAAAATTTCTGATTTCTGGGGATATAATTCAACACTTTGCTTCCCAGAGAACTCAAAAACAATTGGTTGGAATAAAGATTATTTCGGCAATGTAGTTATTCCGCAAAAAGGACAAACCGTAAATCTGACACTACAAAATATTGACATCTACCGTAAAATAATAACCAACTACGAAAACAACAATTTGGATATTAACAAAGCACAAAAACAGATTCTTATCAATGGTGAAGTTACTGGTACATACACTTTCAGACAAAATTATTATTTTGTAATGGATGACAACCGCGATATGGCAAAAGATTCCCGTTACTGGGGTTTTCTTCCCGAAAGCCACATTGTAGGCAAAGCATCTGTCATTTGGCTGTCTATCGAAAAAAACAGAAGCTCATCAAAAATCCGATGGAATCGGATTTTCAAAACTTTCCGTTAATACTTTAAACTCCAAACTTAAAATAGAACGGAAGTCATTCCGAACTTGTTTCTTCACAGAAACTCTATTAATCTGTTAATCTTGCACAAATCTGAGTCGTTGATTATACTACCCTCAATCTTTGTTTCTTGAAAGAAAGTAATTAATAACCTGAGTTCGATATAAGGAATACTTACAGCTTTAAGCGAAGCTTTCATAGACGACTCAGATTTGTGAAGAACTATCGCACTATTAACTTTCTGTAAGGTAAATCTTATATCGAACTCAGGTTAATAGAAGTCCCCTTTATTAAAAAAAAATTTTTGAGTAAGAAGAGAGAAACCCCTTTATTTAGGTAGATTCCAAAATTCTTATAAAAATAATTTAATGATTGTTAAAAAAAAATTAGTGGACTATCAAAATAATGTTAATTTTGTTGCTTGAAAATGGAAAAACAATTTAAATATTTTTTAACACAAATAAAAGAAAAAACAGAACGATTAATTACCAAAATAGATACCCAAAATAAAGAAATTATCAGATTAACAGAAGACAATAAAACTTTAAGAAATACATTAAACAAGCAGAAGGAGATAAGTAAACAAATAAAACAGGAAAAATTGGAACAGGAATATAGTCAATTTGTAAGTAATAAAGATAAAAATCAAAAACAAGAAATTGAAAAAAATATAGACAATGTCATACGGGTTATTGATAAAACAATAATGCTGTTAAATAAGTAGAAATGGATAACCAACTTAACATATCAGTAAAACTAAACGGTAAAAAATTCAATTTAACCATTGCAAACGATGAGAAAACAGAAATGATTTACCGTCAAGCCGCAGATATGTACAATGAAGCTATTCAAAATTATAAATTTAAACAATACGAAGGGATTTCGGAAAAGGAAATACTCTCGATGGTCGCCTATAATTTTGCACTTAAATTTCTGCAAATAAAAGATGTAGGATTAGCCAATCAGGAAGACCTTTTATTAACCCTTCAGAACATCAATCAATCGTTAGATACTTATTTAGAGTAAGTTCTTTTAAATATTAACAATACAGCCCGTATTCGTTCTTAAGTCTGGGGGAAAATCAACAGTAACTACATTGTGGTGACCTCATTTTGCGTAAGACAGGCCTCATCCTTCGGGATTCACTTTTAGTGGACAGTGGAAGTAAGAAACAAAATGGTAACTGCATAAATATTTTTTAGGGTTTTTCCACCCTTTTAAGAATAATACGGGTTTTTTTATTCACCAAAAAACAAAATTATGGAAATAATGAATATCGTTTTATATGTCGTATCATTTTTAGCAGGTGTCGGAGTTTCTTATTTCATTTGGGATAAAGCACTTGGATCTAAAGCAAAAAAAATTATTAACGAAGCTAAAAGTGAAGCAGAAGTCATTAAAAAAGATAAAATGCTACAAGCAAAAGAAAAATTCTTACAGCTTAAGGCAGAACATGAAAAATATATCAACGAAAGAAATAGTAAACTACAAAGTGCAGAGCAAAAATTAAGAAATAAAGAAACGCAATTTTCTGCCGTCAAAGAAGAATTCGGGAAAAAAGAACGGGAATTAGCCATTATTCGTTCTAATTTGGATAATCAACTGGAATTAGTTGAAAAGAAATTGGAAAATATGGACAAACTCAACAAGAAGAAAATTGACCAGCTAGAAACCATTGCTTCCCTATCTGCTGAAGATGCCAAACAAGAATTGATTGAAGCCGTAAAAGCCGAAGCCAAGACAGAGGCTGCTGCTTATATCAATGACATTATGGACGAAGCAAAAATGAATGCAACAAAAGAAGGCAAAAAAATTGTCATTCAGAGCATTCAAAGAATTGCTACAGAAGCTGCTATAGAAAATTCCTTGACCGTTTTCCATATTGACAACGACGAAATAAAAGGTCGTATCATCGGACGCGAAGGACGCAATATCAGGGCACTGGAATCACTTACAGGAGTAGAACTAATTGTTGATGATACACCCGAAGCCATTGTTCTGTCGGCATTTGATCCCATTCGTCGCGAAATTGCACGGCTGTCATTACACAAATTGGTAACCGACGGACGAATTCATCCTGCCCGCATCGAAGAAG
>QNAD01000231.1 GCA_003641345.1 Candidatus Zixiibacteriota bacterium
GTAAATAGATATCGGTTTCGTAAACGAAACTTAGCCCATACTGGTTTAGAAATTTAGCTATTGTTCTTTCTCCTTTACTTCTATAATTATTCGTTATCCTTTTTTCTAAAGCTATTGTCATGCGGCAAGTTTTTTGACTGCTTCTATTTCTCCCATGGTGAGTTGTAATAATTGTCTTTGCATTGTCTTTAATTGTTTAAGTAACTTGTGTGAATTTTGCTCCGTTTGTTGTGCCTGGAGCAGATAGTATAGTGCTCCCCTTTTATTCTTATGTCCGAGTTGGTTAATTCCAAGATTTATCTGTTTGAGATATTGTCCGTAATATTGGTTAATCTGTTTCTCTATATTTTCGATTTGTCTGTTTTCGATAATAGAAGTTTGTTCCCGCTGGATTGCTTCTTTGAGATTCTTCTTATCTTTAAAACTGAGTTTATTATAAATCCGAGAGAGTTGTTTAAATCCGTTAATATGCCAGTTGCTTAGTTTTTTGTTTAAGAGTTTGAGTTGATTGAGTAATCTTAATTGTTCATTGTCCTGATTTTGAAGATCGGTCAGGATTTTTACAATATTGTTTGTTACTTCTGGTGAGGGATTCTCCTTTTGAAGAAGACTGATGATTGATTTAAGGTTTTTGGTTATCAGCTTCTCTTTTTTGTCTACCTTCTTTTCTGTTTTATAGGATGCTTTCTCAAGTTCTTCCATGTTTTCAAGATTTGTGAGTTTATTATCTTTTACTTTTTCAATCTCTCGGTTTTTAAATGATCCCATAATATTGTTTTTATTTTTACTTGATAGTGACGGAATAAACTTTCTAATCAGTAAGTACACTAAATAAGGTATTGATAACATGAGTACCGCATCAATCCAGGCTGCAAATGAACGTTTAGCTACCCAGTCATATATCTCCGGAGTCACCGAACGCATCAGAAAGTAGGTCACAATAAATGCCCCAATCCCCGAATTCACCGTATTCCCCCCAATCTGTCGAATAAAACCAAACAGAAGCATTCCCACCAATAGCATTAAAATAATTGCCGCAATCGGACCAAAGCTCCCAATAGAAAATCCGGTCGTATACGAAAAGACCGACATACTCAAACTCAGAATTAACCCCACCCCAACCGATATCGCTTTCCCTCCATTCCCCGAGAATCTCTTGCTGAATACAAATTTCGATAATCCTACAAAGATGAGCAGATAAATTACAAAATCTATAAACAGATAATTCTGTTGATAGGTTGATGCAATATCAATTTCTCGAAATGGTTCAAGTATTTGGTTGATTGGATTCATTGGGGTCACCTCATTGTAAAGCTTCTAACAATCTTTTTAGACAGTTCTGTTTAATCTCCTCTGGCATGGTAAGGGTAATTTGTTTGGACTTTTTCTTTAGAGTTTTAGACCAGCCAACATCAGCATAGATAAGCCCCATTTCCCTATAATAAATCAGGAAATTTCTTACCATGCGGTCAGTAAGTGGTTTAAATTTAAATTTCTGACAGTTTTTAATATAGTCCATATAGATATCATTTGTTGGGATGACTTTTTTATTATTTTCAAGTATGGCAAGAAAAAGAATCTTTTGATGGAGTGGTAAAGCCCCAACAATAGTTGAATACGCTTCACTTTCAACCCGGTCCAACGCCTGCTCAAATACTGATAAAGGGATACAGTTCAGCTTTTGTTCAATAGCAACCACCGCACAGTAGTATAATAATTTTAATGCTTCTCTGGCATCACCGCGTTTAGTTGTTTCTGTAGCAGCTATTTTTTCAAGCAACCCTTGACCGATAACATTTGATTTGAAACAGTACGATATTCTGTCCTGCATGATCTTATAGAGCTCTTCAGCGTTATACGGAGTAAAGATTATCTTGTTACGCCCAAAGCTGCTCGTTACTCTTGGTTTGATATAATTGACAACATTGACATCATTGGAAATAATTATTGTAGTTACTCTGCTTCTCACAAAATCATTCACTCTTGAAAGCATATACAAAATATCATCCCCGGAATGTTTCAACGTATGATCTATCTCATCTAAAACGATTATGAGATTTGTCCATCTTGATGATAAGTATTCTTTGAACTCATCGATAAGTTTGGCTCGATTCCAACCGATTCTCGGGATCTTTTTATCGGGGCTCAAAATCTTAAGGATACTGCTTAGAATGGTCGCATCGGTCTTATTCTCTTCACAATTGATATAGATCGCGTGCAGGGGAACTTTTCGTTTCTCAGCTTCTTTTTCAAGCTTGGAGATGATATCCAGTGTGATGGCTGTTTTACCTGTCCCAGGGAAACCATAGATGAACAGATTGCAAGCAGCCTGATTCAGAAGAATCGGGCTGAGTTGAATAATCATGCTGTTGTGTTGTTTTTCTCGGTGGATGAACCGACCGGAGGGTGGCTTTAATTGAAAGAGTGCTTGCTGGTTGGTTAAGAGATGGTTTTCTGTCGTATCCTTGAATTCGAGTAATGCTATATTTATCACCTTTTACTATTTGTAATGAGCTTATATATAAATTTTTCCATTTCAGGGTTGATTTCCAGAGTAGCGTTGCTAAACATTTTGTAACTAAAAACAATTAATACAATACTATATATCGCAAATATAGATTCAAAAACTTCCACAGAAGAGCAATTTCTTAAATGTGATAGATTTTCATAAAATAATATTGTTACTTAACAATATTAGTAGCAATTGTTTTATTGAAAGTTGGGAAAAATGTCAAAAATCAAAATATTATCACAACCGATAGATAAAGAAAAAACCACAATAACTGCTCCATTGTTTACCGAACATGTCCCAGCCGGGTTTCCATCACCTGCCAATGATTACCTTGAGGGAAATCTCGACTTAAACAAATATCTAATAAAACACCCAGTGGCAACCTATTTCGTACGTGTTACCGGTAATTCTATGATTGGTGCCGGAATTCATTCAGGTGAACTTTTGATCGTTGACCGCTCACTGGAAGCGTCAAACCGTAAGGTTGTTATAGCAGTTGTTAATGGCGAACTAACTGTTAAGCGATTAATCAAAAAAAATGATAAAATTATTTTGATGCCAGAAAATGATAAGTATAAACCGATTGAGATAAAAGATGAAATCGATCTTGAAATATGGGGGATAGTAACCTCAGTTATTCATATCGTATAAAGCTGTTATTTCATAATTTTATTTGAAACCATGAAAGAAACCTTCCAAATATCACACGAACTGGGCATACGAAAAAATGATGATGCCTTGAATTCTGTCTATGCTCTTGCTGATTGTAATAATTTCTATGCCTCCTGCGAAAGAGTTTTTAATCCAAAACTTAAAAATCAACCGATAGTTGTACTTTCCAATAACGATGGTTGTATTGTTGCTCGCTCTAATGAGGCCAAAGCAATGAAAGTCATGATGGGGCAACCGTATTTCAAATTCAAAGATATTATCAAAAGTAATAACGTGCATGTATTTTCCTCCAACTATACTCTCTATGGTGATATGTCACGGCGGGTAATGTCAACCCTTGCCCAATTTGCTCCCGAGTTTGAAATATACTCAATTGATGAAGCCTTCTTAAACCTCAAAGGCTACGATCATGTTGACGGGTTCAAAAACCTGACTGAATATGCCCATAAAATAAGAAAAACGGTTTTCAAATGGACCGGCATTCCGGTTTCAATCGGGATTGCTCGCACTAAAACACTTTCAAAAATCGCTAACCGTCTGGCAAAAAAGTCTGCTAAAACAGAAGGAGTATTGGATTTAGTTGACTCACCATATATCGAACAAGCACTCGAACAAGTAAATGTCTGGGATATCTGGGGAATTGGACACCGGCTCAGTAAACGGCTGATTGGTAAAGGGATCACAAACGTTCTTCAACTGCGGGATGCCGATGATAATCTGATTCGCAAACAGATGGGTGTTGTTGGAATGCGTCTTGTTTATGAACTGCGAGGTATATCCTGTCAACGCCTTGAAACTGTTACTCCCA
>QNAD01000232.1 GCA_003641345.1 Candidatus Zixiibacteriota bacterium
ACCCGTTGGGACCTATAATTCCAATAATTTTATCAGGAAAAGATAATTTGAGATTTTTTATTACTCTAAAATTTTCTATATTTAATGAAATAAGACGCATGAATCTAAAAAACAGACCAAAACAAAGTAAAGTCAAGTTCTTGTTGTAATTTGTGACTAACAAAATCAGCTTTATGCTTCGTATATATTATCACGTGATGTATGAGAGCAGGGTTTTTTAAAGTATGTTGTTCTCTAATAACGTATTTTGTGAGAGCCTGCAATCCAAATTGGAAAGAATACAAGCTGTATAGGTTCTTGCTTATGTAATGGAATTGATTATCTTGCTACGATGAAAAAAATAGCCATAATAAAACAGGTATGTTTTGGGATTATTTTTCTTTCAATTGTCTCATCCCATGCAAATGTCAAAAATATTAAACCTATCCATAAGGAACATTTCGATTTTTATTTTACAAATACCACTTACGTAGAATCAGCTAATATAACTTTGGAAAATATTCGTTTGCGTCTTATTGATATACTTAAAGACAGCCTTGATTATATACCGAAAGTGTATCTCGTTGAAGATATAAAAGATTTCAATAGACTTACCAGAGGTTTATTACCGGATTGGGGAGCGGCGGCGGCTTTTCCACAAAGAGGATTGATTGCTATTAAATCTCCTGATAAATTTAATATCAACAAGTCACTTGAAGAACTTCTGATTCACGAATATGCACATCTGGCGATGGCGGAAAAATGTGGTTTTAATGTTCCTCCAAAATGGTTAAATGAAGGTTTTTCCATGTATGTTTCGATGGAATGGGGATGGTCCAATAATTTATCAATGAGTCGTGCGGCGGTATTTGGACAACTTTTATCTTTGTATGAAATTGAAAAAATGAATCGTTTTTCTGCAGGGAAGGCGGATATAGCATATAGTGAATCTTATCTTGCTGTTAAATATATATTGGATGAATATGGTGTAAATTCTTTTAATATGTTGCTGAGGTATATTTCTCAGGGTGAAAAGCTTGACGATGTTTTGTCCAATTCAATTGGCGGTAATTATAAAGAATTTAATGAAGAATTCCTGCAGTATGTTAATAAACGTTATAATATAGTGAGTTTATTTATGGATACTTCCTTTCTATGGATAGGTTTGGCGATTGTTGTCATTATTGGTTCTATTATACGTTACAAAAAACGGCGTAAATATTTTAAAAAATGGGAAGAAGAAGAAAAATTTCATTCCACCGATTTTGATTATGGTGATCCTGATAATCCTGAACAGATTGACGATGATGAACCATGGCGAAGTTAAGCCATAAATTTGAATATTTTTTCTTTATTCTGATTATTAAAATATCTTGTTGGTTATCTCCGCGTGGAGCTGACAGATTTGGACGGATGCTGGGTACAATTACATCAATTATATTATTTCCCCGAAAAAAAATTGCATTTCAAAATATAAAAAACAGAATTGGACAGAATTTTTCTGATAAAAAAATTAATCTTATTGTAAGGGATGTCTTTCATAATATTGGGAGAACATTTGTAGAAGTTTCACGATTTAATATTTTAAATTTTGATAAGGTTCGTGAAATTATAGTTCCCGAAGGAACTGAATTATTAGAGAAAATAAATTCCGAGGGTAAAGGGGGGATATTTGTAACGGCTCATTTTGGGAATTGGGAGTTGTTGGGATTCTGGCTATTTTCTTTAGGTTATAAAGCAGATTATGTTGTTGCTACTCAGCATAATGATATATTTGATGAGCTTTTAACTCGCTGTAGAAGAAATGTGGATTGTGGTTTGATTCGCCCTGGTAAAAATATTAGAGATATCTATCGGGCTTTTGATGCTAATAAATTTGTGGTCATATTACCTGACCAGCATGATTCAACTCAATCTTTGATAATGGATTTTTTGGGCGAGCCGGCATCTATCTTTAAAGGACCGGCAGTTTTTTCGCTTCGGACAGGAGTCCCAATTATTCCGGTTATGGTGCGACGAGAACGATTTGATAAGCATGTGATTATATGTGATGAAATAATATATCCGCCTAAAGATGGATTAAATAAAGAAAATATTGAAATGATAATGGGGAAAATTAATAAATTTATTGAAGGAAATATAAAAAAATACCCTGACCAGTGGCTTTGGACTCATCGACGCTGGAAAGTTAAGAAGAATTAGTCAACTTATGAATATTATAAACGTAAAATAATATTATGCATAAGAATTAAATATAAGGAAGGTAATGTGAAACGTTATTCATATCTTTTTATTGTACTGATAATAATTATTATTGGGTATTATGGCGTAAATGCTCTTTTCACTAAGTCATATGAAATACCTACTACCAGTGTAAGTAATGGCGAGTTTGTTGTCGGATTAAATACAACCGGAAGAGTTGATGCAACCAGGGCTGTAACTCTTTCAACTCCCAGAATTAGAGGACTTCAAATTACATGGTTAGCCCCCGAAGGTGTTCGGGTTTTAGAAGAGGATCCGGTAATCAAATTTGATGCTTCAAAGCAGATAACAGATTTAGCTGATCGCTCGTCAGAATTAAAAATAAAAAAATCTGCTCTGGAGCGAGCCAAAAAAGAATATATTATTCAAGAAAAACAACTGACTCTTAATCTTGAAAAATCCCGTCGTAATTATGACGAAAAGAAATATGATGCCCCAAGGATTGCCGAAGAAGCCAAGATGGAAAAAGAACTTGCCGAATTGAATTTTGAAGCCAAACTGGAACAGCTTAAAGCTGATGTCGAGAAAGCTGAGGTTGAAGTTAAGAGAGCTAAAGATAAAGAAGCCCTGGCTCAGAAAGAGCTTGACCAAATGACAATAAATGCTCCGATCCCAGGACTGGTAGTATATCTTGAAATTTGGAAGGGGGGCACGATGGGCAAAGTCCAAGAGGGTGATTCTCCCTGGCCCGGGCAGGGTTTAATAAATTTACCTGATTTGGATGAAATGAAAGTTGATGCTACTGTTTCCGAGGTTGATGCCAATAAAGTTGATTCGGGACAATTAGTGGAAGTTGTTTTAGATGCCTTTCCACAACAGAAATATCACGGAGTTGTTACTTCTATAAGTACCCTTGCTCGGAGAAAAGAATCCGGGTCAAAAATCAATGTTTTTGATGTTGAGGTTGCTATTAAAGATCATGATGAAAAATTAAAACCGGGCATGTCAGCCTCATGCAATATCATTATTGACCGTTTTGAAAATGTTATTTCTGTCCCATTTGAAGCAGTTTTTGAAAAAGAAGGGAAAACCGTTGTCTATCTTAAAAATAAAAAAGAAAAAGAAGTCACGGTAGGAAAACGGAATGATATGAATATCGAAATTGTTGAAGGATTAGAAGGTGATGAAGTTATTTGCCTTTTAGACCCAACTTTAGATGAGCATGGGTTGCCGGGGGACAAAGCAACTGAACCAGAACTTAATAAAAGCGATAAACCCCAAAATAAGAGAAAAAATATAAAGAGCGGTGATAAATCTAAACTTCGAGGGAAAAAAGGAAGATAATGGATTTCGTTCGAATTATTCAAGTCTCGATTGAGGCTTTGACTTCTCATAGGCTTCGTACTGTTTTAACTATGTTAGGGGTTATATTTGGGGTTGCGGCTGTTATCGCCATGTTGTCAATCGGTGAAGGAGCCAAACGGGAAGCATTGGAGCAGATATCAATTTTAGGCATTAATAACGTTATAATCAATGCTAAACCTCCTGAAGAAGGTCTTGTAACGGATTTTAGCATGGCTCAATCGCCTGGATTATCATTGGAAGATGGGAGAAATATTGCAAAGTTTGAAACCATGATTGCTAATGTTGTTCCCCAGAGATATGAGCCTATCAAAAAAATTTATTATGGTTCCCAAGAGGCTCCGGTGAGAGTAGTGGCTACTATCCCTTCGTATGTTTTTTCAACATCTATTGAAGTTGAATACGGACGTTTTATTACCGATTATGATAACGAAGCATTTTCTGAGGT
>QNAD01000233.1 GCA_003641345.1 Candidatus Zixiibacteriota bacterium
AGATCTTGCCGTTTTAACAGGAGGAACAGTAATTTCGGAAGACAAAGGACTGAAGTTGGAAACAGTAACTATTGACATGCTTGGCGAGGCAGAAAAACTTGAAATGGATAAAGAAAATACAACGGTAGTCAACGGTAAAGGACAAAAAGATGCTATTGAAGCGCGTGTAGCACAAATAAAAGCACAGATTGAAACAACAACTTCCGACTACGATAAGGAAAAATTACAGGAACGATTGGCAAAATTAGCCGGTGGTGTTGCTGTTCTTTATATTGGTGCTGCCAGTGAAGTGGAGATGAAAGAGAAAAAAGACCGTGTAGATGATGCTTTGAGTGCAATCCGTGCAGCTGTTGAAGAAGGTATCATTCCAGGTGGCGGTGTAGCATTAATCAGAGCGATTGAAGAAATAAAAGACCTGAAAGGGAGTAATGAAGATGAAACTATCGGTGTTCAAATTGTTAAAAGAGCAATTGAAGAACCGTTGCGTCAGATTATCAGAAATGCCGGTTTGGAAGACTCCGTTGTGGTTCACAATGTGAAAGAAGGAAAAGATGATTTTGGCTTTAATGCTTACACGGAAAAATACGAAAACTTGTTGAAATCAGGTGTTATTGATCCGACAAAGGTTACTCGTATTGCTCTCGAAAATGCCGCATCTATTGCCGGAATGTTCTTGACAACAGAATCGGTAATGGTAGAGAAAAAAGAAAAAGAAGCTCCTATGCCACCAATGGATCCCGGAATGGGAGGAATGGGTGGTATGATGTAATCTCCGAATAATTAAAGAAAATACAAGGGTTGCTTTTGCAACCCTTAATTTTTTTATGGATAATGATAGTTTTTTTGAACAAGTTTATCAGGTTGTGTGTTTAGTTCCAGAAGGAAGAGTAACTACCTACGGAGCCATTGCCAATTATTTGACGGCACCAATGGCTGCACGCATGGTTGGTTGGGCAATGAATAAAGCGTTTTCGCAATCTTATTTTATTCCTGCCCACCGTGTAGTAAACCGTAACGGATGCTTGACAGGAAAACATCATTTTCCGTCACCGACGATGATGGAAGAAATGTTGAAAAAAGAAGGGATTATGATAAAAAACAGCTGTATCGTCAATTTTGAAAAGTATTTTTGGAATCCAATTTTAGAAATTTAAAATCAAATATCATGGAAATAAATGAACAAACTGTCGTTCAAATTTTGCAGACAATAAAATATCCGCCCAAAGATCAGGATATTGTTTCCTTAAATATGGTTAAGGAACTAGCTTTTGAAGGGAAAACAATTTCGTTTACAATTGTTTTTGACAGTTTTAACAACCCACACGAAAAATCAATAAAAGCAAATGCTACCGAAAAACTACAAGATGCTTTCGGATCAGATATTGAAATAAAAATTCGTGCCATCGGAAAAGTTAATGTCAATAAAATGAATGTAAAACCTGCCGCGCCGATAAAACCGGAAAAATCTCTTCCCGGAATTAAGCATATTATTATGGTAACTTCAGGAAAAGGTGGTGTAGGTAAATCTACCGTAGCTGCCAACTTGGCAATTGCGTTGGCACAAGCAGGGAAGAATGTGGGATTACTTGATTCTGATATGTATGGACCTTCTATTCCTAAATTGTTGGATATGGAAGATGCTCGACCAGGTGGGAAAAAAGTAGAAGGCAAAGATGTCATTATTCCCATAGAGAAGTTTGGAATCAAAGTTATTTAGCTTGGGTTTTTTATCAAAAAAGAAGATGCTGTTATTTGGCGGGGTGCCATGGTTACCAATGCCTTGAAACAGCTGTTAAACGAAGTGGACTGGGGAGAACTGGATTTTATGGTTATTGATCTGCCTCCGGGCACCGGCGATACACAAATTACATTGGCTCAAACTGTGGACGCAAGTGGTGCCGTAGTAGTTAGTACCCCGCAAACTGTTGCCATTAATGATGTTCGAAAAGCGGTAAATATGTTTAAAGCCAAAGGAATTGATGTTCCTGTTTTAGGTATGGTAGAAAATATGGCTTGGTTTACTCCCGACGATTGTCCCGATAAGAAATATTATATTTTCGGAAAAGGCGGTGCATCACAGCTGGCAGATGAATTTCAGATTCCTTTGTTGGGACAGATTCCTATCGTTGAGAAAATTCGTGAAGACGGTGACGCAGGAACACCAACAGCTTTGGATACTACATCGGCACAAGGAAAAGCATTTTACGAAATTGCTTTGAATGTGATGAAGCAATTGAAAGAAAAAAATTAACAGGGAAAACCAAATATTTAGGTTTCAGAAGACCCTTTTAGTATTTTTAATATTTTCTTTGTACTTTTGTCGCATGAATCGAATTCTAATACCTTTAATTTTGATTTTTGCTATAGCCCAAGTTTCTTGGGGGCAAGGCAGTGAGCCTGTCTTTTTAATTTCCGGCAAAGTGCTGAACGAAAGGACGATGGAGCCGATTGAGGGCAAAGTAGTTTACGAAATCCTGCCTGAAGGTAAAGAAGCGGGAATTGCCCGGACTAACCCAATTAACGGTAGTTATAAAATCATTTTGCCACGCGGCAAAAAATACGGATATATGGGTTTGGCAGAGGGATATTATAGTGTTACCCAGTTTTTAGATGCATCAGCTTTGGATAAATATACCGAAATTGAGGAACAAAATCTGTTTATGGCACCACTGGAAAAAGATCAGGTGGTAAGAATCAACAATGTGTTTTTTAAAGGCAGAACAGCAGAAATTACAGAGGCATCTTTCCCTGAACTAACCCGTTTTTACCAATTTCTGAAATTAAATAAAAAGGTAATTATCGAAATTGACGGACATACTGATAATGAGGGTGTGGCTGAAGACAATCAAAAACTTTCCGTAGCACGGGCAAAAGCCATTTATGATTTTCTGATTGCTAAGGGCATTAAAGAAAAACGATTGACCTATAAGGGTTTTGGGCAAACACAACCTATTGCGTTTAATTCTACTGATGAAGGAAAAAAAAGAAACAACCGGATTGAATTTGTAATTATCAGTACGGGGAAATAAATGGTGCATTTATTGAAAAACAATGTTCGCTATAATAAAAAAAATATATATTAGCAAAAAAATGGAGTTTCCCAAAAATCCAATAAAGAGTAGGGCGAGTAATCTGAAAATCGTTAAGAGTAAGAGCAATTTAATTTTCAAAATATTGCATCGAATGATGCCATAATTGCAAGTAAAATTAATGCAATGGCAAAAGAAGGGTGGAAATTAACTTTTGTTACCAGTGCTGTGGAAAGCAAGGGTTCTAAAGATGATAAACAAGGTATTTTTATTACTCGTCTTTTCTTTATGAAGTAATTTCCCTGTTTAAACTTTTTAAAGGTTGTATTCGAAAAAAAGAATACAACCTTTTTTTTTACGGTTTATTAAAAAAAATGCCTATATTCGTGGGCTCAAAAAGAAGGATTTTTTGTGACAGGAGACTATAAAATATTGATACGGAAACTAGATCGTTTTATTCGGTATTATTACCGGACACAGGCATTGAAGGGGCTAACTCTATTTGCTGTTTATTTTATTCTGACAGTTGTTATTGCTTCGGTAGCTCAGTATTTCGGACATTTTTCTACCGGTATTCGTACTTTTATTTTTGATATATTGCTGACATTTTTTATCGGTCTGTTTTTGTGGTATATTCTTTTTCCGTTACTTAAATTTTTTAAGGTAAGTAAAACTATCTCTTACGAAAGAGCAGCTCAAATTATTAGCCGGCATTTTGCTGAAATTCAGGACAAACTGCTAAATACGCTGGAGCTTTACCGTTTAGGTAAGCATTCACCGTATTCTGCTGATTTGCTTTTGGCAAGTATTGAACAACGCACCAATCAGTTGTCGCCATTTCCGTTTACTGAGGCGGTAGATGTAAAACGATTGTTTCGCTACTTATTACTTTTTTTAACATTATTAATAATTGCAATTATTTTATTTACGGCAAAACCGATGATTTTCAATCA
>QNAD01000234.1 GCA_003641345.1 Candidatus Zixiibacteriota bacterium
AAAACAAAATTAGCTGTGATACCGGTCGGTTATGCAGATGGTTACGGACGCGAGCTATCAAACCTTGCTTATACTTTAATCAACGGTCAAAGAGCTCCTATTCGGGGTAGAATATGTATGAATTTGGCGATGGTCGATATAACAGACATTAAAAACGTAAAAATTGGGGATATTGTTACTCTAATTGGTAACGACAACAATGAAAATATAAGTGTTGAGCAATTGGCTAATTTGATAAAATCAATAAATTATGAAATTTTGGCTCGTTTTAGCCGTTCAATTACCAGACAAATTATATTCTAAATTGTTTTTTGCTTAATTTTCTATATCTATATATGATGAATTATGACTAATCTTATCCGATAACTTGTTTAGAAATTTGCTTGACACTATTTTTTTTCAACGTATATTTTTTGTGAAGTATTTCACATAAGCAAGATATATTTATTTTTGGATATATTAAGGATTTTTTACATGACCCTAAACGAAAATACTGAAATTTCAAAGAAAGTATCAGAATCAACCATACATCGTTTATCATTATATTATAGGTCTTTATCTCTGTTAGAAAAGGAAAATTTCGAAACGATTTCATCCAAAGAGTTAGCCAAAAGAGAGCATCTTACGTCAGCACAGGTAAGGAAGGACCTCTCATTTTTTGGATCATTTGGAACCAGGGGATTAGGTTATCCGGTAAATGAGTTAAAGAAAAAAATTGCGGGAATTCTTGGAATTGACCGTATTTGGAAAGTTGCTCTGATTGGAATAGGAAATATCGGTTCAGCTTTAGCTAGTTATAAGGAATTTACCCGTCAGGGATTCCATATTGTGAAATTATTTGATAATGACCAACGTAAAATTGGTTCAAATCATAAAGGAATAGTGGTCTCAGATATTAAAAATCTGGCTCAGGAATTAGAAGAAGAAGGCATAGAACTGGTTATATTAGCTGTGCCCGCCACTGTTGCTCAATATATAGTTGATGATGTTATTGCCTCAGGAGTTAAGTCAATATTGAATTTTGCCCCTGTTAATCTAGTAGTTCCGGACGATGTTCATCTTAGAAATGAAAATATGTCTATGGAATTGGAATATTTATCTTTTGCCATGGTGAATAATCATATTCCCAAAAGGGCTAAATAAAAATACCTCTGTTCAAGGAAGTAATGGAGGATACCTTTTTAAGCGTCTCTCTTAATAGAACGGCTCATCTTGGTGAGCCGTTCTTAATAAAAAACTGAAATATTTATGAATTTTGGAGTATAACCGATAGAAGTTTTATGAAAAAGATTACTAACATATTTATATTTATCCTGATAACAATAATAGTTTCACAGCAAATTTATGCTCTGGACTCTCTTCAGGTCTTCTTACAAAAGGGTGGTCGTGCAATTATTGATAAGGATTTTCAAAAAGCTATTATAGATTTTGAAAAAGTATTATCTTTAGATGAAAATAATTTTCCCGCTCTCAAAAGTCTTGGAGTTGCTCATTCAGCTATTGGAAATCAGGAAACTGCTAAAGATTATTTTAATAAAGCTTATCGGATTGATGCCAGCGATGCGGAATTAAACAATAATCTGGGCGTTCTTTTCAGTGATGACGGGGATTACAAAAAAGCTATTAAATACTTTTTAACTGCAACTAATGTATCTCCCAACAATTCTCTCTTTTTAACAAATTTAGCTCGGGAATATTCACGAACCGGTCTGATAAATAAAGCAATGCCATTGCTATATAAAGCTGACTCTATAACGCCTGACAATGCAGTTATCCTTTTCACTCTTGGGACAAGTTTTGCCAGTTCCAATACCTTTGACAGTGCGGAATTCTATTTCGATAAAACTGAAAAAGTAGGAAGTAGTGAATATGAACTCTTTTATTTTCAGGGACGTGTCAAACAGAACCTTGGTAAAATTGATGAAGCTGAAGAATATTTTAAAAAAGCATTGGCTAAAAAAGCAAATTATAAAGACTGTCTTCAATCTTTAGGTATGATTTATTTTACCAGTCAAAGATACAGCGAGGCTACAGCGGCTTTTAGCAAAGTAATTGACATTGATTCTTCTTTTTACCCCGGGTTAATTGGTCTGGGAGCCTCTTACTCTTTAGATGGATTTACCCCTCAAGCTGACACAATTTTACAAAAACTTTTTGCCATTGATTCGGCTATCGGTTTTCAAATGCTTCAGATAATATCGTCAGAGCATAAAAAAAATAAAAATCAGAAATAACTATCTCCTAAAGTATGGATTTTAATCTATACTATCTTTTCCAAACAACAGAATATTATAACACCAACTAACTTAATCCGTTAATAATCAACAAGATACGTTTTGGCATAATCTTTGTTATGTTTCATCTTAGAAATAATATTGAGCTGGTTATGAATTTAGATACGAAGCACCTTGCAAAGGATTGATAGGATAGATAAGACCTGCTAAATTTTTTCTCCCTCTTTTGTGGTCTCCTTTGTGATACCGCCGTCGCCTCTCCCTCGACGGCGGTTTTTTTTATCTTTTTCTATACTACATGCCAATCTTAAGTCTTACGGCGTAATTATAGTCTCCATCCCCACCCGGATTATTGGATTTTTCTATACCATATATTGCTCCGTCAAACGCAAGTGCTCCAAAGCTCAGTCCTGCACCTATCGATGGATAACCTTGGGCAAAGCCACCACGAGCCATAAGTATATGTCCCAGATGAATTTCGGTACCAAAATAAAGCCTGTTAAATAAGCTGGCACTTTTATGCATGAAGAAATCATTGTAATCAGCGGCAAATAACAGATTTTCAGAAAATTTGTAAGCTGCCCCAACATTAACAATCATCGGCATTTTGTCATCGCCTATGTCAGAAAGAAAATCATTAACTTTGGCACCAATCGTCAATTTGCCAGGCATCATTTCATACAACAACCCAAAATCAAGCCCATAGCCGTTGGTTTCATTTTCCTCTAAAGAATCAATCACATTATCAAATTCCAAATCAGTGGCTGAGCTTTTGTAATTAGCAAAACTGCGTCTTATAATTTTTAAATCTACTCCATAATAAAGATTATTGGGTAAAAAACTAATTATACCCAAAGGAAATTTACTGCCATAACCGGCTGAATAAACAATATCCAAATGGCCATAGGCAAAAATTTTCGGATCAAATATTCCTTTATCAATTTTAAAATCAACTTCACCGGTAGCATAAGCACCAACAGCAAAATTGCTCATCACAAGACCTACTTTGGGCATGACTCCGGCACCGATACTATTGTTATCAAATTCATCCATATCCTTTAGAAGCTGTTCTTGCTCGGCAAGAGTAAGGTCAGTGAAATTATCCAGAGCATCTTCATTGTCATCGATAAAATCAATCAAATCAAAAACATCTTTACTCATATTTGCCTGAACATTAATAAGTTCTAATCCAAAACCAGCTTTTCCTAATAAAGCCGGATTATACATCAAAGCATTGAAACCTTCCATAGTTGCAACTCCGGCACCTCCCATACCCATAGCGCGGATATCACGAAAGGTTACAGTGGGAGCATTGCCACCAAACGATGTTGAAGCCAAACACAAAGTCAGGCTTATAATCAACATTGATATAAATATTTTCTTTTTCATAATTAACCTCATTCTTTAAGCTCAATACTCGTTACTAAGATTCTTAATGTTATCAAGAAGCGATTTGATCTCATCTAAATCCAAGGCACCATCATCACCCACTCTATCTTCAATGATTTCTATTATAATGTCAATTGCTTCGGTAAGAATTTCATCGATTGCATCAAAATAGGCATCATGCTCTGCTGGTGAGGTACTATTCATATATTCATTGATATTATTAATTACAAACTGATCACTACCAGAATTAAACAAAATATTAAAATCAAAATCGTCGTCGTCAATAACACCATCACGATTTGTATCCTGAAACATTAGCAAAGCTCTGATACCAAT
>QNAD01000235.1 GCA_003641345.1 Candidatus Zixiibacteriota bacterium
CCAAATCCAAATCGGCTGTGTCAATATAAGTAGATTCTACTCCTAAGTTGTGCAATAAGGTCTCCATTAAGCCGCGTGTGGGTCCGTAAACTGCCGAAGTGCTTACCATGTGATCGCCTTGTTGCAGGAATGAAAAATAAACGCCGGAAACAGCTCCCATACCGGATCCGAAAGCTACACCGCCGATACCGTTTTCCAGTTCAGCTAATTTATTTTCCAATGCTTCAATGGTTGGGTTCCCTATGCGGGTATAGATGTAACCCTTTTCTTTGCCTGCAAATAAATCAGCACCGTGCTGAGCATTTTTAAATGAAAAAGTTGAAGCTTGATAAATGGGTACAACAGCACTACCGTTAGCATCTTCAAAATCTCCTGCGTGAATGAGCTTGGTGTCAAAACCTTTATCTTTTGTATTCATATAGTTAGATGTTTTAATTAAAATGTATCGCAAAAATACAGGTTTAATTTTTTCTGCGGCTGTCAATTAACATAATTTGGAAAAAGAATTGAGGAAAATAGATTTTTTTGGCTGACTGAAAAAAGATTATGATATTTGTGTGATATTTTTTGTTATTCAAAATGAGTAAAAAATTTCCTGTATTTGTTTTTTCTTTGATTTGGTATTTCCAACTCTTTGGACAAAATTTAATACTTAATCCCGGATTTGAAAACAATTTTACAGATTGGATTTATTTCTCATCACCACCTTCAGCAACACAGTTTTCTGTTGATCCTACAATTAAACATAGTGGGAATTTTAGTGCCAGAATTGAGATTAGCGATAGTTTAATGATTGATACCGCAATCGTTGCACAAATCATAAATATTTCGGAATATAAAAAGTATATTTTTGAATTCTGGATAAAAGCAGATAGTTTAGACCAATATATTCTTCCTTTTGTCAAATTCAGAAATGATACAAATGATGTTTTTAATACTTATTTTTGTCCTAACGGAAATACTTCGGGGTGGCAAAAGTTAGTGGCTCGTTTTCAGGTGCCTGCAAATTCAGATAATGTCGTTTTATTTTTTGCATTGTTCGGAAATGGTACAATCTGGTTAGACGATTTTAACTTATATGAATTAACAGATACCGGTTATAATGATTTCTCAGTTGACTTAAATCAGAGCGAGGGATCATTCAAAAACCTTTTTTCATCAAATGGAATTGGTCCGGGAAATCTGTCACAACCATATAATCATATTCAGAAGTTTCAGGAACTGGGAATTGACTATGTGCGTACTCACGATTTCCAAACTGCATTTGATTATAGCGTAATCTTTCCTGACACATCACAAGATCCTCTTGATTCAACGGCATATAATTTCCATACAACAGACTCCTGCATTACCGATATTATTGATGCAGGCGGAAAAGTTTTTTATAGATTTGGCGAAAGTGCTCATTATCCTGTTGATAATAATCAGCCACCTGCCGATATGGATAAATTTGCTCAGGTTTGTGTCCAGATAATTAAACATTATAATGATGGTTGGGACAATGGATTTAATTATAATCTTGACCATTTTGAAATTTGGAACGAACCGGATTTGTTTGATTTTTGGTCAGGCACAATCAATGATTACATACGGTTATACAGAATAACATCAAAAAAGATTAAACAATATAACCCGACATTAAAAGTGGGAGGTCCTTGTGTGGCAAATGTATTTAACGAAGGGTTTTTCAAGGTTTTTCTTGATTCGGCAGCAACTTATAATTTGCCGATAGATTTTATTTCATACCATTTCTATTACCATCCCAACCCATATTATTTTAAATATGTTAATGAATATACAAGGCAAAAGGCTGAATCATACGGATTAACAGGGCTTGAATATTACAATACGGAATGGAATTCTTATCTATTTAGTTATGATACTTTTTCGGACTGGGGAATGGATGATCCTTTAAATGCAGCTTCCTTGGTGTCGGCAATAAACTATATGCAAAATTCCACAATAGATAAATTTTTCAGATATGCTTTGGATAATTGGTGGTTTGGAATGGTTAGTTGGGATAACCAATGGCGATATTCAGGACTGGCAATGCGTTCCGTATATCAATTAATGAATAATAATATCAGAATAGAAGCAACAGGAAGTGATACGCTCGGGACAACAATTATGGCTTCTAAAAATAATACAGAAGACCTTGTTCAGATTCTTGTTGCGGATAATTCATCATTATCGTCAGGATATAATTTGGTCTTTAATAATATTACTCCCGGATACATTTACGATTATGAGATATATCGTATTGATTCCTTAAAAAAATATGAATGGGTTTATTCAGGAACAATAACAGAGAGTGATAGCATTATTTCCCAACAGGTAGAATCTCCATTTACTGATCATATCATTTTAAATAAAACGACAAGGTTGGTTTTCCCTAACCGGACAACGAAATTTAAAATTTTTCCAAACCCAACAATGGGAGAAATAAATATTGTTTTTGACCAACCAGCAGAAAGCCCTAAGTTTGTATTATCCAATATTTTAGGGGAGGAGATTTTTAAGACAGAAAAGCAATTTTCAGCAAGGAAATTCAAGATTGATATCTCAAGTTACTCAAACGGGATATATTTTCTAAATATTTATACAGGGAAAGAAAAATATGGACAGAAGATTATTAAAAACTGAGAAATTAGTTTTCTGGCATTTTCTTTTTTCCCGTAATCATCTGTAGCGAATCATTCTCTTGATTCAGGTTCTGAACCACTTGCTCGTAGATGATTTCAAATTCGTCCATCCGGTAGCAATAATATAAAATGGTAGCTTGAAAATCTTTATTTGTAACACCGTATTTGTGAAAAACCTCTCCAAAAAAATTCTTTGGATTTAGTGTAGTATCATTAATCAGATTTTGTTTGATAGAACTAAAATAACCATCGGTTTTGTGGATATCTGTCAGTAGCCGAATGAATTTTTCTTTTGGAATTATGGGTTGTTGTTCTTCCTTCTTTTTGTCTGAATTACACGAAAAAAGCAGTGGAACGATTAACAAAAGCAGCCAAACAATTTGTCGCATTAGAGATCAATTTTGGAGTGGAAGTCTGACCGTTTAATTTTGCTGAATTTGTATCCCAGCATCAATTCGTGAGTTCCTGAATTGTAGGGCTTTATGTTAGAAACAGACAAGTCATAAGAATATCCGAAAAGTAATTGATTGTCGTGCTCATATCCAATCATAAACGATACAGCATCCATCGTACGGAAACTAGCACCGAGCCACACCTTTTTTTTATAATATCCGCGAACAGAAATATCTGCTTGCAGGGGTGTCGGGTACATAAATTTAAGAACAACAGATGGTTCAATGTCAAAATCATTGTTAATCTCAAAAGTGTAGCCGCCAAATAAAAAGAAGTGTGTCCTTACGCGGTTAATACCCAGTTGGTCAAGTTCACGAAATTTAAACTTATTATTCATTAGCTGATATGCTGATAAACCAACAAAATATTTAATGTCTTTAAAATAAGCACTAAAATTAGCATCCGGCAAATAAGTAGAATAAATAGCATCGCCTAATGACGGATCGCCTTCATCATGGAGGGTAATTTTAGAACCGTCAACTTTATATTGTAACAATCCGGCAGACAACGATAATGATAATTTTTTGGTGCCTTTAATGGTCATTATGTAGGAGTAGGACCCATAAAGTCCTGTACGGCTTGTTGGTCCTGTAACATCGCTAAACACATAACCGCCATATCCTAAATCCCGTTTGCGGTCGGGTCCGTATAAGCTCAACACAAAAGTCTTGGGTGCATCTACAATCCCAACCCACTGGTAACGGTTATTGACTCGTGCCTGATAGTAGGGGTCCAGTCCGGCAACAGCAGAATTCATCGCATAATCGTTCAGAAAATACTGACTGTAATGTTGAATTTGTTGACTTTTTCCTAAAAAACCGTAAACAACAAATAGAATACTAAATAATATTTTTAAAATCTTC
>QNAD01000236.1 GCA_003641345.1 Candidatus Zixiibacteriota bacterium
AATCTTACTCTACGGTCAAAACATGGTTCGGCTAATTGTATTATCGATTGTCAATCGGATATGCAAAATTGGGATTCAGCTTTTGTGGCTATCTGGTTCCATTCCAATGAAGACGAACGAACAGTTATTGATGGTATCACGTTTAGAAGTGGGCTTCCATACGCCATAAGGTGTGATAGTGCCAACCCGACTATTCAGAACTGTTTCTTTGATCATAACGCTCTTGGTGTTTATCTTTTGTTTGGCTCCGATAATTATATAAACAATTGTGTTTTTTACGGTAATCGACCGCTTGATTCACGTGGAGCAGGGGCTAAGATTTATCAGGCATCCCCGGTGTTTGAGAATTGTCTGTTTCTTGATAACAGCGGATGGGGTGGCGGTGCTGCTATTGAGAGTTCTCCCTCTGAACCAATTTTTAGAAATTGCACTTTCACCAAAAATGGTTACAATTACTACCACGACGATGCTATGGGGGGTGTTATCTTTCTGTCCTGGGGAACCCACCCGAGATTCGAAGACTGTACATTCTATAGCAACAAGGGGTGTGGCTCGACGCTTTTTATTGATGGAACTACACCATGTTTCGCCGATTTTACACGATGTATAATTTCCTTCGGCATAGATGCTACCGACCATTACTATGCTGGGGGACCTATTAACTGTAGTGATGCGGCAGGTTCTCAGATAAATCTTACTTGCTGCAATGTATACGGTAACACCGCCGGAGATTATATTGATTGTATTTCCGGCGAATTAGGAACTAACGGAAATTTTTCAGCTGACCCGCTTTTCTGTGATACAACGGCAAACGATTTACATCTTCTTGCCGGATCGCCCTGTTTGCCGGAAAATAACACCTGTGGAGTACAGATAGGTGCATATGGCCTTGGTGGTTTCAACACTCCGGTTGGTACTGACGTTGAAGTAGAACAGAATAATGTAACAGTGACTTTCGATAGCGTGCAAATAATCGGCGAAACCGAGATAGGGATTGATTCGACCGGTCCGGACATGCCGGGCAATATTACTACCGTACCAACTAACCCTGAACAATTCTATGACATTCAAACATCAGCTTTATACGATGGTTTTATTTCTATCTGTATAGTTTATGACGATGCCGATGTTGACGGTGATGAAACCGATATGATGATTATGCATTGGGTAGATACAGCTTGGATTAATATTACAGTATCACACGATACAGTCAATAATATTATCTGCGGAGAGACAGAATCACTTTCGCCGTTTATTCTAACACAGCCTTATATTGGTGGTGACTGTTGCATAGATATCCGAGGTGATACGAATATGGATGGAAAGTATTTGCCATATATAACAGACTTAACATATTTAGTAGATTATATATTTCATAGTGGTTCTGAACCTTCTTGTATTGAAGAAGCTGATTTAACTTTGGACTGTATTACAAATATTTCTGATCTTACCTATATAGTAGATTTCATTTTCCGGAGTGGTGCACCTCCCCCAGCCTGTTCTGAACAGTGTGTGGTAGGAGCCTTCAAACCGCTTGGAGATGTAACTATTTACACCTATAAAGGCAAAAAGAACAGCACTACTCTTTCATTAGAGTCAGATTTTGATTTAAGGGGTATTCAAATTGATATGATAGGTTCATCCAAAGAATCTCCGGTAAAACTTGTTAATAAAAACTTTGAGCTTCTCTACCACGAGAAAGACAAACAAGCTAAAGTTGGTCTGCTCGATCTTGAGGGAGTTGAGATAATCAAAAAAGGAGAAACTCAACTTGTTCAATTAAAAGGTGATTATGAAATTATCTCGGCAGTTGTATCTGATATGAAGCACAGAAGTATAATTCCTTTGATATCAGAAACATTTAAAGCACCAAATTTACCTGAATCATATTCTCTTGATCAAAACTATCCTAACCCGTTCAATCCTTTAACCAAGATAGAATTTGCTCTGCCAAATAACACTTATGTGAAATTGGAGATATTCAATATAATCGGACAACGAATAACATCGCTCATAGACAATGATCTTGATGCCGGATACCACACAGTTGACTGGAATGGTACTAATTCGAGTGGTCAAAGAGTATCGAGTGGAATTTATTTCTATAAAATCACAGCCGATGAGTTTATGCAAAGCAAGAAAATGCTATTACTGAAATAGCATCGATTCAAAAACGAAAAGCCGTTTGGAGAAATCTAAACGGCTTTTTTATAGATTCATTTTTATCAAATATGCAGAACTTTCGATTCAACCACTAAGCAACAGTTTTATATAAAATTGTCGTATTAGATATATTTGTCAGATTAAATAACAGAAATTAAATTATTCTTCCATCTGCTTTAGAACTAAATTGTTTAATCTTTTTCTTATATTAGGCGTTTCCGGATCTTTGGGAGCAAGACTTATAAATTTTTCATAGAGATCTATTGCCTGTTCATAATTTTTTAAACGTTCGGAGATAAAACCTTTTACAGCATATGGATAAGCAATAAGAGGGTCAATGTCTATAATTTGATTGGCAAGTGAATCAGCTATATTTATGTTGCCAATTGTATTTTGAATTGCCATGAGATCAATTAACAATTCAGTATCATCGTTGAAAATTTGAAGAGCATTCTGAGCCGTTTTGACAGCCTCCGGAAAATTATTAATTGCTCGGTAATACAAAAATAGAGTGTGATAATGTTCTTTGTTATACGGTTCTAAAATCAAACAAGTATCAATTTGAGGTTTTGCAATACGGGGATTACCGTTTTCAATATTTATAGATGCAATCAAAGCTCTTGGCTCAGTCCAGTAAGGATATTCAAGAGCTAATCTATACAGGGTTTTTAAGGCTGATTGGTGGTCGCCGTTAGCATCCAAATTAGCACTTCCCTGCATATTTATATATGCTTCGGATTTTTTGGGTTGCTCTAATTCCCAGTAATTAGCTTTGTCCATATCTTTTATGTAAAAATAAGAATCTCTAAACGAAATACTTTGTTCAAGAAAGTATTTTTCATTTTTGTTAAGGTATTCCTTTAAATAATCATCAGCTAAATAAATATTGGTATAGATTGGAATATAGCTTAAAGGGATGAATATAGATATTACAGCTAATAGACGGGTAAAAATTGGAACATTATTCACACAAAAATCCACATCTTTAATAACCATAGCAATCGTCAAAGCCAATGGTGTCAGGTAAGCACTTAAGCGAGGCAAATCAAAAGGCATGCTATTTACCGGAGAAGCGATAAAAAAGATTGTCAATCCTGAAATACTCATGATTGTAGCTGATCCCATCCCTTTTATATTTTTCAATTTATCTTTACCTATGATGATATAAAGTAAAATTAAAAATTGTGGAAAGACTAAAAGCAACCCTTGCCAAAAATCACTTAAATGTCTAATTGAAAATAGACCATAATCGGTATGCGGATTTCTTCCGTCAAAAAACAGAATATATTCTGAAAATTCAAAATTTTGAGATGCTAAAGTATAAACTAAAACTATAAGCCCAATATAAGTTGCCAATGAAAGTATAATCGCTATGGCTCTTGAGTTATTTCGGCTAAAAAGTGACAAGTATAAAATATATACAGTTGCAGGAAGAAGATATAAAAGACTTATATGGAAGAACACCCCAAAAATCTGGATAAACAGTAGCATCAATATTCTATTGGTAGTAAACTTATTAGAGAGTTTGATAGCAAAAAGAGCATACCAATAAGTAAAAGCAACAACTACCGGTTCCATTCCCTGATAACCAAAATAAAGAATAGTTTGAGGTCCGAAAAATATTATAACGAATAAAAGCCAGCGGCGAACACGGTCAGGGCTCATTTCATGAGTTATTTTAAAAGCACAGACAGAAGCAACCATGATGCAAGCAAACGAGAAAATTGTCCATGCATTTACTGCGGCAATCAACTTTAGCCAGTAAAGCGAG
>QNAD01000237.1 GCA_003641345.1 Candidatus Zixiibacteriota bacterium
ATAGCTTGTCTTTGTCATCATAGTCGCGGTCACTATGATATTTGTGCTTTTGGGCATCGACCGAAACTGCAAATGAGAATAGAAGAAGCACAACTAATAATCCAACACCTATTTTTTTCATATCAACCCTCAGAATATTATATGTTTATCCTTATAAATGAATTTACGGATGAGTTGAAAAAATGTTGCAGGATGGTTGGATTAATTTAAAAATAATAAAATATGCTTAAAGCTTTCTTTTTGGCAGAACTTTAAATCCTTCAGTAACTTGAGTGAAATACTGTTCGGCTTTAAAGCGGGGGTAATTGTTTGTGATAGACATTTCAAAGATAATAACTTCCCTGTTTTTGAAATAGTAAGCTGTTATTACATTTGGAATAAATTCTATTTTATTTTCAAAATAAAAAGCAATTAATTTTTCACCGTTAAAATTAAAAACATCATTAATTTTATTAATAATTAGATTTTCACCATAGTGTTCTTTAATCGAAATTGTGTCCTGCTGAATTAGGTTATTTATTTTGAATTCTGATTTGGTCGAGAAAATATTAACCCCAATTGTTATTTCGGCGTCACCATAATTATCCTTTTTAGGAATTAATGCCAATGAATAACTATCGGCAGTTGCATTGTCAAAATCTATTTTAAATTGCTGTGGCGGTGTAAAAATGTAATTTAGACTATCTCCTTCAAAAAAGGCAGAGCTGTTATTTTTCTGTGAGGTTAATAGATTATCCGAGAATTTATGCTCATTAGCATTACATTGATAGTTACAAAAAACTGAAAAAAATGTTAATATCAGCAATATTATTCTCATTCTATTATTATCGGCATAATTTGTAGTTATAGTATTAGTTTAAAAATAATAAATGGATTTCAATTGTCCCTGTTAGATATTTTTTAACAAAAATTTAGGGTTATACTTGTTTTTTTGTGATTTATTTAATATTTTATTATTCATAAATATGAAGACACTTAAATTTAACTATAAACTTATGAGGCTCTTATGGCAGGAATTGTAGGCTATGGCGCTCACCTTCCAAGGCATAGAATCAAAGTGGAAGAGATTGCCAAAGTATGGGGTGCTGACGCTCCCAGTTACAAAAAAGGACTTATGCTCAAAGAAAAATCCGTTCCTCCTCCGGATATGGATACAATCACTTTATCAGTTGAGGCGGCTCGTAATGCGTTACGAAGAGCACCGATGGTTGACCCAAAAGACCTTGGTGCTATTTATATCGGTTCGGAATCTCATCCGTACGCTGTTAAACCATCAGGGACAACAGTTGCCGAAGCGCTTGGTGCCACTCCTGATATTCATTGTGCTGACTTTGAGTTTGCTTGTAAAGCGGGAAGCGAAGCAATGTATGTTGCTCTGTCCCATATTAAAGCAGGCGAGATGAAATATGCGTTGGCTATTGCCGCTGATACTTCACAAGGTGCACCTTCGGATGCACTCGAATTTTCAGCAGCAGCCGGAGCAGGTGCATTCATTATGGGCACGGATAATCTGATTGCGGAAATTATGTTTACGCATTCTTATATGACTGATATGCCTGACTTCTGGCGCAGAGAACATCAATTTTATCCTCAACATGGCGGACGTTTTACTGGTGAAGAAGCATATTTCGCACATACCAAAGGGGCATCGAATGCTATCCTTAAAAAAGCAGGAATGAAACCTTCGGATTTTAAATATGCAATTTTCCATCAACCAAATGGTAAATTTCCCCAAAGAGTTGCTTTAGAACTTGGTTTTACTCAGGAACAAATTGATCCGGGTTGGTTATCTCCAACTTTAGGAAATACATATTCTGGTGCATCACCAATTGGTCTAACAGCGACTTTAGACGTGTCTCAGCCTGGTGATTTAGTCTTTATGTGCTCTTATGGTTCAGGAGCTGGTTCAGATGCTTTTATTTGGAAAGTAACTGATCGCATTAAAGAGGTTCGTGATTTGGCAGTTCAAACTCACAAACTTCTCAAGGAAAATTTAACTTATATTGATTATGGAACTTATGCCAAGTTCCGTCACAAAATCAAGAAAAATGACTAAGGAGGTGAGGCACTTATGAGAGATGTTTATATTGTTGGTATTGGTATGAGTAAATGGGGCGAGGTCTGGCAACAGTCACTCCGTGATTTACATACTGATGCTGCATTAAAAGCTATAGAAAATGCCGGTGTTGATCATATTGATGGCATGTACACTGGTTGTATGACCGGTGGGATGTTTATCGGGCAGGAACATTTAGCCTCGCTTCTTACCGATTATATGGGTATGTCAGGAATTCCTGCGGTTAGAGTTGAAGCGGCTTGTGCCTCCGGTGGGATGGCTATCAGGGCGGCTTTTATTGAAATAGCTTCCGGAATGTCTGATATTGTGATGGCTTCCGGAGTTGAAAAAATGACTGATTGTTCCGGTGAAGAAGCCACCCAGGCTTTAGCGGCGGCTGCTGATCAGGAATACGAAGTTTTCCATGGTGCTACTTTTCCGGGCTTGTATGCTTTAATGGCAAACGCTCACATGGCTAAATATGGCACGACCCGTGATATGTTATCAGCTGTTGCGGTTAAGAATCATCATAATGGTTCGATGAATCCGGTTGCCCAGTACCCATTCAAGGTTAGCATGGATCAAGTAGCCAATTCAGTTATGGTGGCTGACCCGCTTCATATACTTGACTGTTCTCCTATCACAGATGGTGCGGCGGCGGCTATTCTTTGTACCAAAGAAGTTGCCAAAGCTACCGGTAAACCATATATAAAAATTCTTGGTTCTGGAGCCGGTACCGATACTATTCAATTGTCACAAAGAGCCGACCTTACCACAATCAAAGCGGCTACAATTGCCGCTGATAGTGCTTTCAAAATGGCTGGCAAAACAATTAAAGATATGCAGTTTGCCGAAGTGCACGACTGTTTCAGTATTGCTGAAATAATGGTTGCCGAATCAATCGGTAAATTTGAACCTGGTAAAGCCGGTCCGGCAATTCTGAATGGCGAGACAGCCCTTGATGGTGCTTTCCCGATGAATCCGTCTGGCGGATTGAAATCAAAAGGTCATCCGGTAGGAGCTACTGGTGTGGCTCAGATTGCAGAAGTGTATAAACAATTAACCGGTCAAGCAGAGAATGGACGTCAAATTCCAAACTCACCTAAAATCGGTATGACTCAGAATATGGGTGGTTCCGGTGGATCATCGGTTGTTCATATCATGGAGGTGGCGTAATGACTATGTTTAGCTCCCGTAACTGGCGCGAATATCCTCAGCGTTACCGCCGTGAAGCATCAAAATTCACAAAAAGCGGTAAAGTATATTTCCCAAAACGGTTGGTTGATCCTGAAACCGGTGACAGAGAACAGGAAACAGTTGTTCTCCCTGATACAGGAAAAATCGTTACCTATACTGTGGTTCGTATTGCTCCCGCACAATGGGGCGATGAGGGTCCGTATGCTTTGGCAATTGTTGAGCTTGAAGATGGTACTAAAGTATTTGGGCAGATGACAGATTGTAATATTGACGAAGTTAAAATTGGGTTGGAGGTCCGTCTGGAGTTTCGGCGGGTTCAGAGCGAAGCGGCTCATGGCGTGCTTAGTTATGCTCATAAGTTTGTCCCAAAATGGTACTAGCATAGCTGGTCTATTGCTTCGCATGAATTATAAGTTATTGCAGATAATGTAATAATTGTCATTCTCGTGAAAGGGCTTGTTGAAGAAGTCTCACAGATGTTGCGGTGGGTCCTGAAAATCTGTGTAAACAGATTTTTGTGACCTACCGCTCTTTAATTACAACTACTTAAGTGTTGGGTCACAATCCACCTTCGGTGAATCAGGACCTAACACAACTGAAATGATGGTTTTTCAACAAGCACCTTGGGACGGGTTGAGTAAAATCTTTGCGATTATAGGGTGGCAACCTCAAACTTGTTTG
>QNAD01000238.1 GCA_003641345.1 Candidatus Zixiibacteriota bacterium
CACATGAGTATGAGTCCCTATAACAGCTGTAACCATGCCATCAAGATAATATGCCATCGCCTGCTTTTCCGATGTTGCCTCGGCATGCATATCGACAAAAATAATATTGGTATCTTCTTTAATTCTCTCTACCAATTTTAACCCAACCTTAAACGGGCAATCAATATCTTTCATATAAGTTCGCCCCATAAGATTGATAATCCCAATTTTTTGGTTTCCCACTTCATCAATATAATAGCCGACCCCCGGTACTCCAGTTGGAAAATTTGCAGGACGAATAAATTTTGGTTTTTGATTCAGATATGAAATTATTTCATACCTATCCCAAATGTGATTTCCTGAAGTTTGTAAATCAATCCCATAGCTGAAGAATTTTTTTGCCATTTCCGGGGTTACCCCAAATCCACCAGCGGCATTTTCTGTATTAGCTATCACATAATCAATTGAAAATTTTTCCCTGAGAGGTTTAATCATATATGATGTTGCCTGACGCCCACTTTTTCCATTAACATCAGCTATAAACATCAATCTAAAATTAGCCATAAATATACTTTCTAAGACAACCAAAAATTAATCAAATCCGTTTGCGGTTGTCATGCAAACAGACTTAAACTCAAAGCGGAGTTTAATAAAACTCCGCCTTAAACACAAATATTATTTGAAAATTATTTTGCGAATTCAGTAGATCTTGTCTCTCTTATTACAGTAACTTTTATCTGACCCGGATATTGCATCTCATTTTCAATTTTACGAGCAATATCAGCTGATAAAATCGAGCTCGACAGGTCATCCAAAGTAGAGTTTTCGACAATCACTCTTATTTCACGACCGGCTTGAATAGCATATGCTTTGGAAACGCCTTTGAAACTGTCTGCTAATTCTTCAAGTTGAGTTAACCGTTTAATATACGCCTCCAACGGTTCTCTTCTGGCACCAGGCCTTGCTCCGGAAATTGAATCTGCAGCCTGAACCAATACCGGATATGGTCCCAACATCGGCACATCGCCATGATGTGATTCAATAGCATTAATAACAATCTCATTTTCGTTAAAACGACGAACAAAATCAGCACCAATCTGGGTATGGGTTCCTTCAGTCTCACGGTCAATAGCTTTTCCTACATCATGCATTAAACCACATCTTTTAGCCATTACCGCATCCAACTCAAGTTCCGCCGCCATCAAGCCACATAACATCGCAACTTCTTTTGAATGATCAAGAACATTTTGACCATACGAAGTACGAAATTTTAATTTACCTAATAATTTTATTACATCCGCATGCAACCCATGAACACCCAGCTCAAAACAGGCTTGCTCGCCTGCCTCCTGAACAATAACTTCCATCTCTTTTTGAGCTTTTTCGACAACTTCTTCAATACGGGTGGGGTGAATACGGCCATCGGCTATCAATTTATCCAAAGCCATCCGCCCAATTTCTCTTCGAACCGGATCATATCCAGACAAAATAACAGCTTCCGGAGTATCATCAACAATGACATCAATTCCTGTCGCAGTTTCAAAAGAACGAATATTACGACCTTCACGACCAATAATCCTGCCTTTCATTTCATCGGACGGCAAACTAACCACCGAAACCGTCGTTTCAACTGTATGCTCAGCGGCACACCGATAAATTGCTGAAAGAATAATCTCTTTTGCTTCTTTTTCTGCATCTCTCTCAGCTTGTTCCTTGATTTCTTTTATTCGAGCGGCAGCTTCCATTCTGGCATCTTCAACCATGTTATTCATCAACTGTTGTTTAGCTTCCTCAGGCGTCATTTGAGCGATTTTCTGAAGCATATCATTTTGTTGCTGAGTAATTTTTTCAAGTTCGGCTTTTCTTAATTCAACCCCTTTTTCCCTGGATTGTAAATTTTTCTCGCGATTAATGATTTCGCGGTCTTTGACTTCAACATATTCCAGTTTTTTATTAAGGGAGCTAATCTTTTCCGAAAGGTCTTTTTCTAAAGCATCAAGCTCTTTTCTTTTAGCTTCAGATTCTTTATCAAATTCCCCTTTTAATTTCAGCCACTCTTCACGAGCCTCTAAAACCGCTTCTTTTTTCTGGATTTTTGCTGTACTTTCAGCATCCGCTACTAACCTCTTTGCCTCATCGTGAGCATCTTTAACTTTCCGAGCACTTGCTTTTTTTGCTAAGTTCCACGAGATAAAGAATGAGACTACACCGATTACAACACCAATAGCGATAATATAAATAATTCCTAATTCCATTAAATCCTCCAACCCGATAAATTCGGGATGCTTTATCTATTATAAATGGCAAGGATAAAAGAATAGTGAATTAGTATTATTTATAAATAAAATATTAGAAATCTGCCAATATATTATCTAATCGATTATTGATATTGTCCAATCGGGACTCAAATCGATTATTCAGCGTCTCAAGCTTTTCATTTTTTTCATGAAGTTCAGAAGCTATCGACATAGCCGCCAGAATTGCTACTCTATCTTTTACTTTCACATTACTGGCCGTGGCAGTTTCTCTCATCTTTGAATCAACAAAGTCGGCAATTTTAGAAATATATGTTGGATCAGCGACCCCAGAAATAGGGTATTCATCACCAAAAATTTTTACTACTACCTTATTTTTATTCATAACATTTTAAATATTATCAAATTTAAAATACCAATTCAGGATATCCTTTATATCCTGCTTACTTTCAATAAATTACAAAATTGGTAAAATGATTGTCAATAAAAAAACTATCCAGCTAATTCCTCAAGTTCGTTTATTCGTTCCAGAATGCCATTTAATTTGGTTTTAACTGTATCTTTTTTATCCGAATCATCTATTCTAATATTGTTACATTCTTTTCTTAGTTGAATCATTTCCTCTTTTAATAAGTCATTTTCAGATTTGAGGGAAACATTCTCCTGTTTTAATGTTTCTATGTGAGAAATAAGTTTTTCAACTTTATCAAATAATAAACTAAGTTTATCATCCATGTTATTTATCCCTTATTTCAGCATTTAAGTTTTGCTTTAAAGCATCAACAACAAGCCTTTGTTTTTCATCAACTTGCTTACTTGTAAGACTACTCTCTAAGGAACGATAATTTATTGCAATTGCAATAGATTTTTTACCTTTTTCAACTTGTTTCCCAGTATATAAATCAAAAATTTTAACATTTTGAGCTAAGTCCCCAGCAGCATTCTTTACAGTATTAACTATATCAACAGCCTTCACACTATTATTAACCAATATAGCTAAATCTCTTGGTGCCGAAGGATAGACCGGCATTGGTTCAAATGATATAAGTTGCCGACCAAAATTTATCAACGGGTCAATAAACAGTTCCAGAGTGTAAATTTCTTGCTTAATTCCAAAATCTTTCAAAACTGTTTGATTAATCTTGCCAATTACACCCACAACCCGATCATCAAGAATAATTGAAAAAGAAATATCATCGGTAAACCAGTGATATTTACAATGAGCAAGTTCAATTTCAGGAAATTTGAAATGATTCCATACCTTTTCAAGTGCTCCAGTCAAATCATAAAAATCAAGAGGTCTTGGTTTTTCACGCCAACTACCAGCAGAATTCCCTGAAACCGTTAACAATAACTTCTGTGGTTCTTCCCAATTATCATTTTTATCAGGCGGATTATAAATTTTACCTATTTCAAATAACTGTAAATCCAAATTACGATGAGAAATATTATGCTCGATAACTTTCAAAGCGGTTTGCATAATTGAATTTCTCATTATATTGATATCTTCAGAAACTGGATTTACTAAATTAAGCTGTGGCAATCCCGGATTAAGTTTATCAGCTAATTTCTTATCGGCTAAACCATGTCCTAAAATTTCATCAAATCCACAACCAGTCAAAACTGTCCGCAATTCAGACTTAAAGCTATCCTCGAAGTGAGTAGGCGTAAACAACGCCCCAATATTAGTTTCTGAG
>QNAD01000239.1 GCA_003641345.1 Candidatus Zixiibacteriota bacterium
ATGATCGCCTGCTAAAATACCCAACCCGCCTGAATAAATTGGAAGGCATTCTGTCAAACCAAATTCCATTGAAAAGTATGCAATCTGAGGAGAATCATATTTTTTGAATTTGCTCTCAAACCAACTTTTATTATTAAGATGTTCTTTCATGCTTTGATGAGCATTATGCATTTGGTCCACAAATCCCTCATCAAGAAGAGCTTGTGACAATTTTTCCTGCTTAATAGAACCTAACATCTTAACTGGATTGTGTTTTGTCTCATTCCACAAATCATTATCAAGCCTTCTGAACAATTCTATTGTTTTATGGTTCCAAGTCCAATAAAGATTATAAGCCAATTCGTTCAGGGGAAGTAACTCATCAGGAAGAGTTGCTCTAATTCTAAAAGTTTCAAAAGATTTAGGCATTTTTGCTCCTTTTTATAACCATAAAATTCTTGTTAAATTATTGCATATCATAAATATCAATAGAAATTCATGATATACAATTTTACTGTTTTAATGCTATTCTTCAATAACCTATATACTGCTAATTTATATCGGTAAAATTATATATTTATTAATAACAATTCAAAATACGTGTCATTTTATATATTTTGAAGTTAAGTAAATGTTAAGACACAAATTAAATTAACCGATAAAGTCATAAAATAATATAAAAGCACAAATTTATTGGCTCATACCAACTTGTGTGTAATCAAAAACCCAAGGGAGATAATTATGCCTTTAGTACATTTAAATGATGTTTATGCTGATGCAAATAAAAACTATTATGCTATCGGGCAATTTAATGTTAGTAATCTTGAATTTGTTCAAGCAGTGATTGAATCTGCTAATGAATTGAATTCGCCAGTAATTCTTGGTGTTTCATCCAGTGGTGTATCTTATGCCGGAGCAGAGAATTTAGTTCAATTAGTTAAATCTATGGCAAATAAGATCAGTACCCCTGTTGCATTGCATCTCGACCATGGAACTTCTTTTGATGAAGTTGTAAGTTGTATTCAAGCAGGATTTACATCCGTTATGATAGATGGTTCTCATCATTCTTTGGATGATAATATTAAGCTGACAAAAGAAGTCTCTGATTATGCCCATAAATACAATGTTACAGTTGAAGCGGAACTTGGACGATTAGGTGGTATCGAAGATGATATAAAAGTTGACGCAAAAGATGCTTTCCTAACTGATCCAGATGAAGCTTTTCGTTTCATGAAAGAATCAGGATGTGACGCTTTAGCTATCGCAGTTGGAACTTCTCACGGTGCTTACAAATTTAAAGAGAAAGCGAAATTGGATTTTGAACGTATCAAAGTTATTAAAGAAATGCTGAATACCCCTCTCGTATTACACGGTGCCAGTGGTGTTCCACAAAACCTTATTTCCAAATTAAAAGAATTTGGCGGAACTATAGCAGATGCTAAAGGCGTTCCTGATGAAGCTTATCAACAAGCAATTAAAAATGGCATCAACAAAATCAATATTGATACAGATTTGCGATTAGCATTTACTGCATCGGTAAGAGAAACTCTCACTAATCAGCCAGAACTTTTTGACCCACGTAAAATATTAGGACCAACTCGCGACGCTTTAAAAGAAATCATAAAACAAAAAATGCAACTCTTTGGAAGTGCTAACAAAAGCAATAACATTCAAATTGATGAAAAGAACAAGAATGAATGTTACGCTTAAAAACCATATAAACACAGACATGGACAAAACTAAAAAAAATAATTTTCATCCAGATGAAATGTTTATAAATGACAATAAAATAAATATTGACATTAGCTATATTATTAATCCAATTGAAGAGAAAACATTTATCACAACAGATGAACTTGAACAAATATCTTCAACTGTTATTGAAAAAAACCGGATGCTTAAGAATGGCGAAGGTGACTGCTTAGATAATGATATTCCAATGCTTGGCTGGTTGACTCTTCCCGAGGAAATCACTGAAAAACATCTTGATGAAATTGTCAACACAGCAAATGAATTTGCCTCAAATATCGATGCCTTTGTATCACTCGGAATTGGCGGGTCTTATTTAGGCATCGAAGCAACTATTAAAGCTCTCACACACACTTACAGCAATAAATTACACAGAGACAATCGAAATGACAGACCTGAGATTTATTTTCTCGGGCAAAATACTGATCCAGATTTCATTAAAGATACATTAGATATCTTAGATGGAAAAAAAATTGGAATCAATGTTATTTCCAAGTCTGGCACTACAACAGAAACAGCTATTGCTTTTCGTTTACTGAGGAAAATACTCGAAGAAAAACATGGTGAAACTGCAAGAGATTTTATTGTTGCTACAACTGATAAATCTAAAGGTGCTTTGCGAAGTTTGGTTGAACAAAAAGGGTATAAATCTTTTATTGTGCCAAATAATATTGGTGGTCGTTTTTCGGTATTGTCCGATGTTGGTCTTTTTGGGTTAGCAGTTGCCGGAATAGATATTCATGAATTTACAGCTGGTTTCCGTCACATGAAACAACTTACTGATAATGATGATTTCTGGAATAATCCTGCTATGATTCATGCCGCTATCAGGCATTTATCTTATCAAAAAGGTAAAAAAATTGAAGTGGTAGCAACTAACTCTTCTTCTATTTATCAGCTTACACGATGGATGGAACAGATTTTCCCTGAAAGTGAAGGACATAATGGTTTTGGCATGTGGGTCTCCCCTTCCATGTACTCGGAGAAACTTCACGCTAACGGTCAGATGGTTCAGGATGGTGAACGAAATATTCTGGAAACATTTATTAAATTAAAAGAAAGTAATAATTATCTTCAGATTCCACATGACCAAGAAAATCTCGACGGGCTAAACTATTTACCTGAGAATGACCTCTCAATGAATTTCATCAATCAACTGGTGGTAGATGGACCTGCTTTCGCTCATTTCAATGGCGGAACGCCAAATATGACTATTGAAATTCCAAGAAGAAGCCCTTTTAATATTGGTCAATTTTATTTTTTGATGGAACGATCCGTTGCATTTTCTGGATACTTAGCGAAACATAACCCTTTTATACAACCCGGAGTTGAATCTTACAAAAAAGCAATGTTTGCTTTAGCCGGAAAACCAGGAAGTGAAAAAGACGCTTTGAAAATCAACAATGAATTAAAGAAAATGATTAAAAAAATCATTTAACTAATAACAGAATATTAGCTTATATGCCAATACAAAAAAGTCTAAACAAAAAAACAGATTTAGTAGATATTATTAATTCTGACTTTAGAATTTCTCGAGGACATCCGTTTCCTTTAGGAACCACTCTTATGAGAGGCGGAATTAATTTTGCGGTATTTTCTAAAAATGCAACTGATGTTACTTTAGTTTTATTTGATCCGGGAGGATCCAATCCAATTGCAGAATTCCCATTCGATTTTCGTTATAATAGAACAGGTGATATTTGGCATGCTTTAATAAAAGGGCTTCCTGTAAATATTGAATATGGATATCGCGTTAATCGAAAACAAAATGACAACAAAAATATTCACCGATTTGACTCATCCAAAATCTTAATTGACCCCTATGCTAAAGCTCTTACCACAGGTGATAAGTGGGGTGACAAAACGACACAAAGATCACTAATAATTGATGATGAATATGATTGGGAATTTGACCAACCACTAAATATCCCTCTTTCAAAATCTATAATTTACGAACTCCATACTCGAGGATTTACTCAAAGCATATCATCTGAAGTTAACAACGCCGGAACTTTTAAAGGATTGGTTGAAAAAATTCCCTACCTCAAAGATTTAGGCATAACTGCCATTGAGCTTCTTCCAATAAATGAGTTTTCCGAAACTGATACTGCTCGAAAAAATCCACTTACAGGGGAAAAACTATTAAATTTTTGGGGATATCATTCACTAAGTTTTTTTGCACCTAAAGCATCTTATTCAGC
>QNAD01000240.1 GCA_003641345.1 Candidatus Zixiibacteriota bacterium
ATTTTCGATTATACCAATCCCTGAAGTATTGATAAATATTTTATCCCCTTTGCCTTTATCAACAACTTTTGTATCTCCGGTAACAATTTGGACATTTGCTTTTATCGCCGCTTTTTGCATCGACATGGTAATTTTATTTAAATCTTCAATCGGGAATCCTTCTTCGAGAATCATACCGACACTTAGGAAAAGAGGTTTTGCCCCACAGGTGCAAATATCATTGATGGTACCGTTAACCGCCAGATCTCCGATATCTCCTCCCGGGAAAAAGATAGGGTCAACGACAAATGAATCGGTAGTAAAGGCAAATTTCTGGCCATTAATATTCAGGACAGCTTGGTCGTCTTGTTTGTTTAAAAATTCATTGTTAAATACCGGAACGAAAATTTTTGATATTAGCTCCTGAGTTAATTTTCCACCGCTACCATGAGATAGTTGAATTGTTTTATGAGTGTTAATCGGAAGTGGACAATTTAAAAATTCGTTTTTGAAATTATTTTTATTCATAATGTTTTACCTGTCGTTATTTCACTTTATGACGTTGGTAAGAGTAATAGGCGGCACACGCACCTTCAGATGAAACCATTGTAGCTCCTAACGGATTTTGGGGTGTGCATGTTTTACCGAAAGCAGGACACTCACTCGGTTTTTTTAAACCTTGAAGAATAATGCCGCTGATACATTCTTTTGGTTCTTCAACATGTAGTTCTCCCGTTTCGAAAAATAACTCAGCGTCAAATTCCCTGTACTCATTTTTTAATTTTAATCCGCTTAACGGTATTGTTCCTATACCACGCCATTTTCTATCTGATATTTCGAATACTTGTTCAATAATTGATTGGGCTTGTGTGTTTCCGTTTTCAGTTACAACTCTGGGATATTTGTTCTCAACAAATGATTTTCCGTTTTCGAGTTGTTTAACTGCCGCTAAGATGCCACCTAAAATATCAATCGGTTCAAATCCTGTAACAACAATCGGGACTTTGTATTTTTCTGCAATGGATGAATATTCCTTATATCCCATGACTGCACAAACATGACCAGCGGCAAGGTAAGCTTGCACTTTATTATTTGGAGAACTCAAAAGGGCGGTCATAGCCGGAGGAACCAGCACATGCGATGTTAACAGGTAAACATTTTTAAGTCCTTCCCGTCTGGCTTGATAAACGAGCATTGCAGTAGAGGGAGCGGTCGTTTCAAAACCTACCCCGAAGAAAACAACTTTTTTATCTGGGTTTTCTCTGGCAATTTTTAAAGAATCAAGCGGTGAATAAACGATACGAACATCGGCACCTTCGGATTTAACCATGAACAAATCTTTTTTTGAGCCTGGAACTCGGAGCATGTCGCCAAATGAAGTGAAAATGACATCAGTTCGTGAAGCAATCAACAACGCTTTATCAATAAGTTCAAGTGGTGTTACACATACCGGACAGCCGGGACCATGAACGAGCTGAATTTTGTCTGGGATAAGTTGGTCGATACCGTTTTTCATTATGGAATGAGTTTGTCCTCCGCAGATTTCCATAATTGTCCATTCACGGTTGGTAACTTTGTGAATTTCATCAATAATCTTTTTAGCGATTATCGGATCACGAAATTCATCAAGATATTTCATCTGTATTAATTATCTCCCGCCTGATTTTTATTATCTGTTGGTGTTCCAAATGGGTCCAATCCTTCTTTGGCATTTTTCTCGGCAATTTCATTCCATAGGGCAAGTGTCTTTTTGGCTTCTTCTTCATCAATTGCATTAAGTGCAAATCCGGCATGAACAATTACATACTGGCCAATTTGAATATCAGGAAGATATGCAAGACACGCTTTTTGAGTAGTGCCGGAGTAATCAATGTTACCCATTTTTAAACCGTTTTCGTCCATGATTTCAATTACTTTTCCGGGAATTGCCAGACACATATAATCACCTCTTTATAATCAAATAATAGAATTTGCAATAACAGCTTGACCCAGAGCAATGCCGCCATCGTTTGTTGGTACATTACGGTGAGTTAAGATTTTAAATTTTTCGTCACTTAATCTTTTAAACATATATTCAAAAAATAATAAATTTTGATAAACTCCGCCACTTAAAGCGACAGTATTAATATTTTGTTTTTCTCTTAATGATAAGATACTGTTTATTAACAATTCAGCAAGATTAACATGGAAAACAGCGGCAATCTGTTCTACCGGTTTATTCTGAGATAACATATTAAGGACATCAAGTATAAGTTTATTTAACTTTATCTCTCCGCCTGAGAATTGGTCAGTTGTAATAGATTGGAGATTTTGCTCAAGCTTTTTATATTTTCTGCTTGCTGTCATCTCAAGAGCTATTGCCGGTTGAGCTTCGTATTTTGCTTCATTGCAAATATTTAAGATAGCGGCAACAGAGTCAAAAAGTCTTCCGCAACTTGATGTAATAGGTGAATTAAGTTTTTTAGCAATCATCTGAATAGTTGTTTCAATTTTCAATTTGGAAATATCTTTTAAAAAATCAAATTCCATATCTATGAGGTCATTTTGGTAGATATTGTAAAGGTAACTCAGAGCCATTCGCCATGGATGTTTGATAGCCTGAGTGCCTCCCGGCATTCTTGTCTGTTGTAAATGTGCATAACGGCCGAATTCTTTGGTGTCTCCATATAAAATTTCTCCACCCCAAATTGTATAGTCTGTCCCATATCCGGTACCATCGAGAATAATACCTATAACAGGATCAAAGTAATTGTTCTCTGCCATAACCGATGCCATGTGGGCATGATGATGTTGAATTTCGATAGTTGGTAATTTTTGAGCATGTGCATATTTTGTCGAAAGATATTCAGGGTGTACATCGCAAGCAATTATTTCCGGTTCTATTTGTAATAGATTCTTAAGATGTGAAATGCTGTTTTCAAAAAAACCCAATGCTAAGGGATTATCCAAATCACCAATGTGTTGGCTTAAGAAAAGATTGTTATTACGTCCAAGAGCAATACAGTTTTTCAATTCTGTTCCGACAGCTAAGATATTTTTTTTGAAATTAACAGACAATCTAATCGGTTCTGGAACATAACCTCGAGCTCGTCTGATAATTTGATTTTGATTGGATGCAACTCTGACAATTGAATCATCGCACCGCTCAAGAATTTCTCTATCGTGTAAAAGAAAGATATCAGCAATATTCTTTAACCGATTAATAGCATCGTCATTGCTTATTGCAATCGGTTCATCGGATAAATTGCCACTGGTCATTACCAGAGTATCAAAATGTTCCGATAGTAAGAGAAAATGAAGAGGAGTATAAGGGAGCATAAATCCATAGTATGAATTATTTAGAGCCAAGTTGTTAGATAAATCATTTTCTGAGTCTGATTTTCGAAGAAGGACAATTGGTCGTGAATGATGTTTTAGTAATTCAATCTCCTGTTTGTTAATATCACAATATTTTGATATGGTTGCAGTATCTTTAGCCATTATTGCCAGTGGTTTTTCTTCTCTTTGTTTTCTTTTGCGAAGTAATTTTACTGCATTATCATTTTTTGCATCTACTGCTAAATGGAAACCGCCGACTCCTCTTACAGCAACAATTTTGCCTTCTTTTAATTTCTTGATTGCGTCACCAATAGGATTTTTAGAATTGGTATAACTATTGCCATCATGTAGATAGATTTTTGGTCCACAGTCGTGACAGGCGTTAGGTTGTGCATGAAAACGACGATCGGCTGGGTCATTGTATTCTTTGCTACAAGTTTCACACATAGGGAATATTTTCATCGAAGTAAACGGGCGGTCATAGGGGATGCTATCAATAATAGTATAACGAGGACCACAATTAGTGCAATTGATAAACGGGTATTGATATCGTCTGTCATCAGGATTGAATAACTCTTCAAGACATTTATCACAGGTGGCAATATCGGGAGATATTAAAGTATTAGCAG
>QNAD01000241.1 GCA_003641345.1 Candidatus Zixiibacteriota bacterium
AAGTCTTATGTAATAAATTGATATAATCAATATTACGTCTATTCATTATCGGCTATTTTCATAAACAGCTTTAATTATTATACAAAGCTGTACCACAACGGTTGGATTTGATTGGTGATTATATAATAAAGCCCGCCAATGCGGGCTTTATAGGAGATAAATTTTAATACTAATTGTATCACGTGGTGCACAAAGAAGTACACCACGCACAAAATAAACTATTTATAGTTTAGCTGCAACTGCCTCCGCAACTTCAAGGGTCGTATTAGAACCGCCCATATCGTAAGTTTTGACTTTGCCTTCAGCAATGACATCAGCTATAGCCGCTTCCAGAGTTACACCCTTGTCAGTTTCACCCAACCAGTCAAACATCATTTTAGTGGTCAAAAGCATAGCCATCGGATTGACCTTATACATACCGGCATATTTAGGAGCTGAACCATGAGTCGGCTCAAAGACAGCATATTTATCACCAATATTACCCGAAGCCGCAAATCCCAAACCACCCACAAGCTGAGCACATAGGTCAGAGACAATATCACCAAACATATTAGTTGTTACCAACACAGAATAAGTATTTGGATTTTTAACCAGCCACATACACATAGCATCAATATTAGTTTCCCAAAGCTCAATGCCCGGATAGTTTTTGGCAACTTCACGAGCCGTTCTTACCATCAGCCCTGATGTTTCTCTAATCACGTTCGGTTTTTCAACCACCGTTACAGATTTCCGTCCGGATTTTTTGGCAAACTCAAAGGCATCGGTGATGATATTACGACAACCATTTCTGGTATTAATTCGTAGTGATATAGCAATATCTTCATTAGCCGTATTATCAAATCTTGCCATTTTCTTATGATTATTTTTTAATGCTGTTCGAACTTCTTCCGGCAATGGATGAAATTCGATACCTACATAAAGGTCTTCTGTATTTTCTCTAAAAACAACAATATCAATATCATCTTTATAATTCAAGGGGTTTCCCTTATATGCCTTACAGGGACGCATATTATTGCGAAGATTAAATTCCTGACGCAGACGAACAATCGGCGAAGAATAAACCAGACCTTTTCCTTGCAATTCAGGAACAAGTTCATTTTCGGCTTCTTCTTTCGGAAGAGATGTTATTGCTCCAAACAAAGCACAATCTGTGTTGTTGAGCAAATCAATCGTTCTATCCGGAAGCGGGTTGGCTTCGGTTTTCCAAAATTCCCAACCGATATCCCCATGGATATATTCAGCATCAAAATCAAAGCGGTCCAGAACTACTCTCGCCGCTTCCATAACATCGTTGCCGACACCATCGCCTGGCAGCCATGCAATTTTGTATTTAGCCATTGTTCAAAAAACTCCTTAGTTTATAAACTAAATGTAAGGTTAAATGAGTGTGATGTTCCCAAATTATTTTTAAATGGAACAAACCCATAATCTACTGTCATATTATTAAAATTAAATGATAATCCAGCGGTGAAATTTTTAGAATCATAATTTAACATGTATCCAACTCGAGCTGTAATGTATTCATGTAATTTACCTACCGCACCAAAATTGGTTTTTAATTCTTCATCAATATACACAAAATCGAGCGCACCAAGATATTTATCAAATTTATAAGAACCGCCAAAGCGGTAAGATGTCGGCAGAGTGATGTAATTTGAACGCTGAGTGCCTTCGAGTTCTATTCTAAAATGTTTCCCCAAATTTGTTACCGATGCACCCAATGTAATATTTTCATTAATCTTATTTTGCAAACCAAAATCGACATTAAAGGTTGAACCCCGATAGCTTCCTATTTTTTCTACAAACCATCCAATCGCAAACCCAGCACTAATAGAATTATTTATCTGATAGGCTAATCCGCTCTTGAATGATACATCCTGTGCTTCGAAATATCCGTCAGGTATTGAACTGGGCGACTGGCGGAGTTCCAACTTGTCAACAGTTGCATATCTTATCTTGCCATGTAAATACCAGCGATCATTCAGATTTTTAGCAAAATATCCTGACTCCAATCTTATATTTTCCCAATAGTCATTGTGTCCAAAAGAAACAGTAAACTTCTCAACGCCAACAGCACCGGCAGGATTATATTCTGTAAAATTAGGATCTCCGTTTAATGATACTACTGCAACACCCATCCCTGTCGCAGAAGCTCCTTGTTCTATTTTCATCAGAAAGAGACCGTCACCATGTTCACCCTGGGCGGCAAGTGATGACATTATCAACAAGCTAAAAAGAAAAATATGCCAAAAAAGTTTCATCTCATACCTCTAAAACAAAAAGTCAAATGAGAAAATATGTTCAGAGTCAATATCTGACTTCTGAGTACTAAATGCATAGTCAATAGCAAAAGCAGAATTACCTAACTGAAACACATAACCAGTGCCAAAAGTAAGATTACTTCCCTCGGTAAAACCTGCTCTTAAAGCAAATTCCGGTGTCATAAAATATTCAGAGCCAAATAAAAATCTTGATTCCTGTTCTTCATTATAAACAGCGTCAACTGCCAATAATAATTTCCTGTCTAACAATCTTGCGGATACGCCAAGACCACCCTCCAAAGGAACTTTATCTTCTTGAATAATACCAATTGATGAGTTTCCAAAATCACCTGTATCCCAACGATAATTAGCCGCAAAATTTCTGAATACTAATCCTATCTGAATATCCTGAACAGCCACCAAATCCCTTTTTTCTCTATCAATAAACTGGCTAACATAAATCATAAATCCAAAATCAAAACTAACTGAAAAAGATGTGAGATCACCAAGAGAAGCCTGAAGATAACTAAATTTTGCACCCATCGCATATTTAGGAGTAAATCTTTTTGAAAAAACAATTCCAATATCATGATTATTAAAAGAATAATCATTCCCAGTCAGGTCACCATCCTGATTGCGTCCGGCAACAGAACCGGAACCGGCATACAGCCAATTAATACCTATAACAGAATTATTCTTGGCGGGAAACAACATAGTTACATATCCTAATCTACGGTCAAATTGCATTGTCCTGTACGCTGTCGCAAACATCTTCATTTGTAAATTGGAAATTCCAGCCGGATTATAAAAAGGACCGGCACCGTCATTGGCTAATCCAATATAAGCTCCTCCCATCGAGCTCGGTCTGGCACCTATCGGGATTTGTAGAAATGAACCAGCATAGCCACCAGTTGGTTTTTCGGCTATTACCGAAGATGCCAAAAGAGTCATTAATAATATGTAGATAAAAAATAATTTTTTCATTTTAGCTCCTTAAGGAATCACCGCTATTTTATCCCAGCGAACTTCGCCGGTTGAATATTCCACTTTAAAATAATATATACCAACTGCTACTTTCTCCCCATTTCCGTTTGTCCCGTCCCAAACTACTCTGGATGATCCTGAGGTAGGATAAGTTCCGGCAGTAAATGCCCTGTTATTTACAACAGTTTTAACCAGTGTCATAGAAAAATCATAAATCTCAATTGTTATATTAGCATCCTGCTCAACTACAAAATGAAAGTTCACACCGTAATCATTGGTATGGCTGTAAGGGACAGGGAAGGCATAAACTTGCTCAGAAGAAGTTAGAGTATCCTGTACAAAAAAGGTTTTTTCAACTTTAAGATTATCCAAATTTAACCGCACCATTCTATCATCAGAACCAACCCATACATACCCGCCAAACACTTCCACAGCATAAATAGGTGCATCTCCCAAAACCTGTAGCTCGTCAAACTCATCTACTAATTGAACTGTATCCCATACCAAAGGTGTTCCTGTGGAATTCATAAGCAAACCGCTGTTTGTGGCGGCAAAAACTGTATCTCCGTTGAAAGCATAGTTCCATGCAAAATCACCATCATAAAACAGTTCCCAGAACCTGACCAATAAAGTGTCATTATCATCATTCGTTAAGGCTGTTTCCCGTCCTCG
>QNAD01000242.1 GCA_003641345.1 Candidatus Zixiibacteriota bacterium
AAAAGAGAAATCTGCTCTACTTTTACTAAAAAAACAAAAATCGAAGAGATTACCGCCAAATGCCTAAAAACATATAAACGAGCAATCAAACCCATTTCGGATTATGGTTAATTTAAGCTCAAATTACCTGTTTAATTAGCATAAATTCTTTTCCTTGACAATTTCCAATTATAACGTTTATTGTGTCAACGGTTTATTACCCACCATTTAACTTTATACCCAAAAAAAGAGGATTACTTGAATTTGAACTTAAACCAACAATTGAATGATATTACTTTGGAAGACTTTAGTAGAAAGAATAACAATAATTCCAAAAAACCTGACGATGGTTTTTATAACCTTGGTATTGCCCCAAACTTAATAAAAGAAATCAAACGCCTTAAATTTAAAGCTCCAACACCAATTCAAAAAGAATCTATCCCAACTGGCATTCAAGGAAATGATATTATCGCTATTGCCCAAACAGGCTCCGGCAAAACTCTTGCCTTTGGCATACCAATGCTTCAACGTTTATCAAAAATAAAAGATGGTATCGGGCTTGTTATAGTTCCCACTCGTGAATTAGCGGCTCAGGTGGATGAATCCCTTAAAACTATTAGTCGCTCATCAAATATTCGTTCGGTGGTTTTGATTGGGGGAGCATCGATGTCTTTACAACGAAATGCTCTCAAAAAAAATCCCCGTATTATTATCGCTACCCCCGGACGATTAATGGATCATATTGATAGAAGAACTGTCAAACTTGCGAATGTTGAGGTTTTTATATTAGACGAAGCCGACAGAATGCTTGATATGGGATTCGTTCCTGATATTAAAAAAATAATAAAATCAATCCCAGAGCATCGTCAAACAATGCTATTCTCCGCAACCATGCCAAAAGAAATCGAAGCTATTGCACAACAACTAATGGCAAACCCGACCCGCTTTGAAATTGATCGTTCGGGTACTACTCCAGCTGAGGTTAGTCATGAAATGTTTTTACTCAAAAATAAAGATAAAAGCAGGCTTCTTGCTCTCCAGCTTCAAGAATGCACCGGTCCGGTTCTTGTTTTTACCCGTACTAAACACATGGCTCGTAAATTAACTATTAAAGTAAATAATATGGGTTTTTCTGCTGGAGAAATTCATTCCAACCGAAGCCTGGCACAAAGAAAAAATGCTTTGGAAGGATTCAAGCGAGGAAGATTTCAGGTTCTTATAGCAACTGATATTGCCGCCCGTGGAATTGATGTTAAAGAAATTGAACTGGTAGTCAACTATGATATGCCCGCCAACTCAGAAGATTATGTTCATCGTATCGGACGCACCGGTAGGGCTGGAAAAACAGGACGTGCTGTTTCTTTTTCTACTACTGAGCAAAAAAGCACAATCAGAGACATTGAAAGATTCATGAAAACCAAATTTGATATTTCCGCACTACCTGCTCTTCCTTCGGAAAAAATCCTCATAAAAGAAGCCGCTCATTTGAAATTGAATGACGAACAATCAGAAGAAAATAAACCCTCAAAACGGAAATCTTCAAAAAACCGCTCATCTAATCACCAAAATTTTAATAATAGAACTTCTAAAAGATTCGGTAAAAAACGGACAGAATCTAAACAAAAAGATTTTGATGAAAAAGATTATAAGCAACAGGATTCAAAACATAAAAACTCAAATTCTAATAACCCACGTCCGAGTATTTTCAATCCAAATGATTTCAATGAAGAAAAATCTTACTGGTCAAACTTCAAAAAAAAGAAACGCCCCGGCAAGAAAAAATCAGGCGGTAAAGCCTCAAAACGGATAAAACGTACCAAACGCAAATAACTTTCAGTTCATACGATAAATTTGATTATTACATAAATAAATATTGAAACCAATTATTTCAAACCTGCTTTTTTAAATTGATTCCCTGTTTTCTATTTCTATCTTACATTTAATGTTGGAATTAACGACCGTCAGGTACCTATAATATGAATGAAATGGTTTATCTACGAGACCTGATAATCATTCTCGGCTCCGGGGTGATTATCGTTACAGTATTTCATAAATTAAAGCTCCCTGCCATTGCGGGCTTTATATTGTCCGGAGTCTTAGTTGGACCGCAAGGCTTAGGATTCATTAATGATATTCATCAAATTGAAGTTCTAGCTGAATTCGGAGTTGCTTTGCTCCTTTTCGGGATAGGTCTGGAACTTTCATTGGAAAAACTAAAGCGTCTTTGGAAACTAATTGCCATTGGCGGTACTCTGCAAGTTGGATTGAGCGTGCTAACGGCTTTTGTAATTTCGAAAGTATTTGATATACCTAACAATTCTGCTATATTTATTGGATTCCTACTGGCTTTATCAAGTACCGCTATAGTTACGCGGGGATTACAACAACGAGGTGAAATTGATGCTCCTCATGGCCGTTTGATTATGGGGATACTTGTCTTTCAAGATTTCAGTGTTGTACCCATGATGCTCGCTATCCCAATACTGATTGGAACTGATGTCCAAGCCGATGTTTATTTGTTCACATTTTTGCAGGCTGTTGGTATTATCGTCGCTGTATTACTTGCCGCCCTCCTTATAGTACCTCGAATACTCAATTTTATCGCCAAAACCAGACAGAGACAACTGTTCATACTTTCCGTCTTTCTAATATGTTTAGGTACCGCCTGGCTAATCACCAGTTCAGGCGCATCCCTCGCCATTGGTGCCTTTCTCGCCGGACTGGTTGTAGCCGGAAGTGAGTACAGACATCAGGCTTTAGCTGATTTGATTTCTTTTAGGGAAGTGTTCGCAAGTCTATTTTTTGTTTCGATTGGAATGTTACTGGCTCCGTCAATTATTTTGGAAAACATGTTTTTAGTTCTGGCTATTCTGATAGCAATTTTGGTCGGAAAATTTTTGATCGTCTTTGTAGTCGCTAAGATTCTACGCATGCCACTCAGAGTTTCAATGATAACAGCGGTTACTTTGGCTCAGGTTGGAGAGTTTTCTTTTGTTCTTTTGTTTTCTGTTCAAGGCAGCGGCATTATTGACAAAACACTGGAGAGTAACTTGATTTCGGCAGCAATTCTCTCCATGTTCCTTACCCCATTTGCTATGTCATTTGCCCCTCGTCTTGCCGCTGGACTGGGTAAACTACCTCGCCTAAAACGACTGCTCGAAGTGGAAATGGCAGAGGACGCAACCGATTCAGTTCACAAAATGCAAGACCATGTCATTGTAGGCGGTTATGGTTTTGCTGGAAAAGAGCTTTCTAAGGCTCTTAATGATTATGAAATTCCACATATTATTGTGGATATAAATATTGAAAATGTAAGTAAAGCATCGCGACAAGGAGCCAACGCTTTTTTCGGTGATGTTACCAATCAGGAGATACTTCTAAAACTGGGAATAGAGAATGCTGGCGAATTGGTACTTCTTGTCAACGACTCAGGGGCAGCGGAGCAAGCTGTACGGGTTGCCAGAAAACTTGCACCAAACTTACATATAGTTGTACGAACTCATTACCTACTCGACATCGAACCGATTCTGGCCGCCGGTGCAGACGATGTTATACCTTCCGAGCGTGAAGCTGCCGTTGAAGTCACATCTTTAGTGCTTAACCGACACCGAATAGATTCTCAGCAGATTGCCAACCATCGTCTTAGAATTCGAAACCAAACTGAAGATGATTTCTGATATACGATTATCAATGTTTAATTTGATAAAATATAAAAATATTCTTATATTCTAAGCATGAAAAATATATATAAACTTATAATATTATTATCAATATTCTGCGTCCAAAATATTTTCGCCTGTGACGGGCCATATGTATTATGGAAAAATGACAGTTCAGTAATTGTTATTTATGAGAACAATAGCAATATTGACAGTCAGACGTTTAATTTCAAAGACTCACTTCTTTTTAATGGTTTATGTAATG
>QNAD01000243.1 GCA_003641345.1 Candidatus Zixiibacteriota bacterium
CATCTTGCCTTTGACGGCGTCCCTGATGAAACCAGGAAATCTTTCCCTGATGGTACCACTATCTTTGAACGGGTTCTTCCAGGAGCAAATCGGATGTATCCCGATACCGATTCCGCCCCAATTCCTATTACTGAAGAATTAATAAATGATATAACCTCCCGATTACCAAAAGAAGTAGTTGGTTATCAAAAGAAACTTGTTGATTGGGGAATCCCGGATGATTGCCATGGCTATATTCTCAGACGCAATCTGGTGCCGATAATAGAAAAAATTATCAATGACTTTTCATGGGACAGTAAATTTATAGGTTGTATAATTGGGCATAGGTTAAAAAGAATTGAAGGCAGGTGGCGAGTATTTTTTAATCAGGATTATCAGTTCTTGTATGATTTAGTTGAATTTATCAACGAACAAAAACTGGAAAAAGATATTATTTTTAAACTTCTGCCAATGGCATACAGCTCTCCGGATACTCCTTTGTCAAAATTACTGGAGGAGACCAGATTTAAACAATTAACTAAAAAAGATATTACAGATAATATCTCTAAACTTAAGATAAATTTCATACAAAATAAAAGAACTTATCCGTCTAGTAAGTATGCACTGGAAAATTCTCTGATGGGTCAGCTAAGAAATATAGCTTTAGGAAATATCTCCTTGAAATTGCTAAGTGAAGAAATCAAGAAGGAGGTGGCTAATGGCTGATTTTAAAGGTTACAAAGGTGCTGCTTTGGAAGTTCTTAAAAATTTCAATGCTCCGGTTTGGTCTGATGCTAAAGTCGAAACAACCAGAGGGAAATTTGACGGTATCATTTTACCTCGCTCGGAAAATGACGATGACAAACATATCGTATTAAAATTAATTACCGGTTACAATGTTGGTATTGAAATAAGCACGATAGAAAATATATCTGTTTCCGGCAATAAAGAAGCGAACTATAAAATTCCGGAAAAAGAATTTCCCGTCACCGAAGGAAACCCAAACGTCAAGTTATTTGGGACTGGCGGTACAATTGCCTCTCGTCTTGACTATCGCACCGGAGCAGTGATTCCGGCTTTTTCACCCGGTGAACTCTATGGTGCGGTGCCGGAACTGGCTGATATCTGTAATTTGAAAACAGAAAAGCTATTTGCAGTTTTTTCAGAAAATATGGGTCCGAAACAGTATATCACTTTGGCTAAAGCAATCGGTGAAGAGATTAAAAACGGTATTGATGGTATTGTTATCGGTCATGGCACTGATACGATGCATCACACTGCCGCCGTATTATCATACATGGTGCAAAACTCACCGGTTCCGATTGTTATGGTTGGCTCCCAACGTTCATCGGACCGTCCGTCATCGGATGCCGCCCTTAATCTAATCTATGCTCATAAAGCGGCTGCAGAATCAGATATAGCCGAAGTCATGGTTTGCATGTTTGGACCAACTTCGGATGAATACGGCTTGTTGCATTATGGCACCCGTGTGCGTAAGATGCATTCGTCTTATCGTTCAACTTTTCGAACAGTAGGGGATGTTCCGTTAGCGATGATTGATAAAGAAAAAATCACTCACATTCAAACTGACTATAATCGTCGTCGGTCTGATTGTAAAGTTGATGTTAAACCGTATTTTGAAGAAAAAGTAGCTCTTGTTTATTACTATCCTAACATGATGCCGGATATAATTGATTCACTGGTGGACAACGGATACAAAGGTATAATAATTGCCGGTACAGGACTGGGACATATCAACAAACCGGTCTATCCTGCTATTGAACGTGCCACTAAAAAGGGAGTGGCGATTTTTATGACTGTCCAGACTCTGTGGGGCTTTGTTCATATGTTTGTTTATGATACTGGACGAGATCTAATGGCTAAAGGAATTGTCCCTTGTGATAACATGCTTCCGGAGGTTGCCTATGTTAAACTTGGCTGGGCATTAGGACAGACTAATGACATTGATGAAGTAAAAAGAATTATGCTGACTCCGGTCACTAAAGATATCACTAAACGTGAACCATATAATGGATATTTGGTTTATCAAGGTGGCATCCCTGAAGTCGAAGAGTTTATAAAAAACACACATAAATAAAATTTATGTGTGTTAATGAAGATGCTGTATCTTAAGATAAATCCCCTTGAGGTGAAGAACGTTTCTTCTGTCAGCTCAAGAAGTTAAAACTATCTGCCTATGGCGGATTTCAATCTGCTTTTGGTTTACAATTCTTAATACAATTTATATATTATTTTTAAACACAATCTATTTAATGATTTACAGTTACGCCACGAGCTTCCAAGTTTGGTATATGTACTGTAAGCGAAGAATCATTTAATGGGTTGTCTTCAAGCCATAACTGATCTCCACTATCAATTCCACTATTGTTAACCAAAGGCTGAATATCTACGATTTGATTTCTCGACAGATAGATATTGTCTAATAATGTTAGGTCCTGTAATGGTGTTATGTCAGAAATTAAATTATCATCAAAATTCACATTTGTTAACCATGTCATCTCCGATATCCCACTAATATCAACTATTGAATTATTAGAGGGTTGAAAGGCGGTAATATTTGTCAAATTTACCAGAGAAGGAATACTATCTATTTGATTGTGGTATAATGATACACTCTCAAGCAGGTTTAGATTTTGGATGGGGGTAATATCAGTCACCTGGTTGTATTCAAAGAATAAATAACGTAATTGAGTCATATTTTCAACAACACTTATTTCGGTAATATTATTTTGGCGAATATTTAATACTTCCAGGTTTGTCAAGTTCGCTAACTCATCAATTGAGGATAATGAGATACTATCTATATTAAGAGATGTTAGGTTAGTAAGATTCTGCAATGGAGAGATGCTTGAAACTGGATTGTGGCCAAGATTCAAATCTTGCAAATTGACAAGATTCTCCAATGGGGAGATATCTACAATCTGATTATTGTGCATAGAAATGGTTTCCAGATTAGTTAAATTAGTAAGAGGTGTAATATCAGATAATGGTACCTCATAGAGATAGAGTTTTTCAAGAGAAGTAAAATGCTCAATTCCAGATATGTTTTGAATATTGTAATTGCCACTTGAAGAATTGCCTCCGATACGAATCAGCTCTGTAATAGTATCAACCTGAAAAACGTATATGCTATCAAATTCGGATATTCCGTATAAATGAGATACGACAGCTCGGCGGAAACTTGTATCAGGTAATGAAACAAAAGTACTGTCCAATGGCACGGTCTTGAAATTCCAAATCGGTCCTTCGGTCGTATTACCGTCATTATCGCCAGCAACAATTTGCCAATAATATGTTGTATATGGTTCAAGATAACTTGAGTAGTTATAGAAAGTGTCAGTGATAGCACCGGTTAGGTTGTTTGAAGAAGTAATTTGGGGATCAGTTTTCAGCCTAACGTAATAATGCAATGAATCACTGTCTGTATCAGAACAAGACCAATTAAATTGGGGAGTTAATGAAATTGCAGTATCGCCGATGTTAGGGGTTGGATTTGATGGGTTTTCAGGCGGTTGGTTTGTTACTGTGTTGTCATTGTTTGTAGATGAGTCACTACATCCAATAACCATTATGATTGAAAAAAATAAAATTGTTACCAGAAATTTTCGATATAACATAATTCCTCCATTCAAAATTACAATATTACTATTTCAATAGACATGCTCTTGCATGACAAGAACCCAAATAAGAAAAGTGTTTCTAACTATGCAAGTTTGAAATTCTATAAAAATACAATTACTTTTTCTGGTTGACTGAAGTTTGACTACTCATGTCATATTAATTTGATTAATTTTATCAGAAGGAAGTGTATATCTTAAGCGGTAAATTTAATCTCAAAATGTTTTTGGAGAATATTAACATGCTTGCTATATTAAAGTTATGAAAAAAAGTAGTAATATCC
>QNAD01000244.1 GCA_003641345.1 Candidatus Zixiibacteriota bacterium
AACTTTGCAAGATGAAAAATTGAAAAAAGTTGATTGTAGCTATTTGTTTCACCGTCAAAGGCAGGAACGAAAAGGACATTTCTTCCTTTTGACAAGAACTGCTTAATTATTTGAATTAAACCATCCGGAAGTATTTTAAATCCGTTGATTATCAAAAAGTCAAAATTGTTAATATTGGTATAATCGGGATTGGTCAGATTTCGTAATTGATAGATAAAGTGGGAGTCGTTTTCAAAAAACTTGTCAATGTATCCGCCGGCATCAGGGCAGTAAGCTAGGATATGGAATTTATTTTTTAGCGGATAGGTAAACAACAATTCATTGTCAAATGAAATAGGATAGTCTGTAATTTGCAGTTTACCGATTACTTCTTTAGTGTCAGGATTTAGAAAATGAAAAGTGCCTTGTGCTTGTGTCTTTTTATCGAAACTGACTTTGGTAATGGCTTTCAACGAATCATTGATAAAAAGTTTTACGGGAATTGTTGTAGTTGTATTTTGTAAAAAATTAGAAACTGAAAAATGTAAGCTTACAGCTTCGCTCGGAGTATTTACCGGATTTTCTATCCAACATGAATCAATACTTATATTGCCAGTCTTTTGACTTTCTAACGGAATGAAGTAAAATTCATGTGTAGAATCTTTTGGCAAATGCTGCAACTTTGCAAAATTCTTTTGAAAGTCGCTGATGATAAACAAGTCGGTATTGTTTTTTACGGACAAAAAATCGTTAACTATCTTGGGAAGTGTGCGTACACCAGACGAAAAATCAATTTTCTGCAGAGCATCATGAAATTCTTGTTTGCTTAAATTTTGTTCCGTTCCGTCATTTGTTATTAGCGAAAAGGTCATATCGTCGGGGAAAGCATCGGTAGTTTTTTTTGCTGCCATTAGTGCTACATCCAATTGGGTGCCTTTTTGCGGTTGAGCCCGCATACTGAATGAGTTATCAATATAAATGGCAACGGATTTTTTCTTTGTTACAGTTTGTTGCTTTTTTGAAATATATGGCTGTGAGAATGCCAAAACCAAAAACACAATCATTAAAATTCTAGATAATAATACCAACAAATATTTGAGGCGTGAGGCAAATTTAGTTTGTTCTTTGACGGATTTTAAGAAAGAAACATTGCTGAAATATATCTTTTTGTATCGTCTAAAATTAAATAAGTGGATTAAAATAGGAATTATAATTAAGAATAATCCCCATAAAAATGCTGAATGTAAGAAGTTTATGTTGCTCACTAAATATTTTTTTTGTTTACCAAAAATATATTATTAATTTTACTTCCATAAAAAAACCTGATTAAATGAAGAAATTATTTATTTTTCCTATCCTGTTTTTCTTGGTATTCTTTGGCTTAAACCAATATTTTACCGGTGAAAAGTCAGCAACAAATAATCCTGAAATTAATGGCGGATTGATGATGCCATCTGAAAGAATGCAATGGGAGTTTGAACGGTTGAAAGATCCTGCAACAGGGACGATTCCGCGACATATCAGACAAAAAGAACTAACTTTTTCGCGGACATTGCCGCAAGAGAAAGTTTCTCGTACCATTGATTTTGTTTCTCGCGGACCCTACAATTTTGGTGGAAGGACACGAGCTTTAGCCATTGATGTAGATAATGAAAACCGTATTCTTGCCGGAGGTGTTTCCGGCGGACTTTGGGAAACGACCGATGCCGGACAAAACTGGCAAAAAATACTAACGACCGATGATGTGTTGGGAATGACTTGTTTGATTCAGGATACTCGTGTCGGTCATCATAGCGTGTGGTATTATGGAACAGGGGAGGGGTATGGTGCTTCGCAAAGTGCTACAGGTGCTTTTATGTTGGGTAATGGGATTTATAAATCTACTGATAACGGACAAACATGGTCATCGTTGACAGCTACGGCATCTAATACGCCACAATCTTTTGATGAATACTGGGACATTGTGTGGAATATCTCTGTTAATCCGGCTGTGGATACTGCCGATGTTGTTTATGTTGCTTCGCTGGGATATATTTGGCAAAGTAATGATGGTGGCAATTCATGGACTCATGTTCTCGGAACTGCTTCTCCATATTCCTATTTTACCGATGTGTTGACAACACCTAATGGTGTTACTTATGCTACATTAAGTAGTGATGGTTCACAGCATGGAATCTTTCGTTCTCCCGATGGACAAACATGGACGGATATTACACCGGATAGTTTCCCAACTGTATTTGATCGTATTGTAATGACCTTCGTTCCGCAAAATGAAAATTCGCTTTATTTCCTTGGTGTTTCCAAAAATGAAGGGCAAATGTCAGTAACTTGGGTGGGTGACACTGTTTACAGTACACTGTGGAAATATACTTATCTTTCCGGTGACGGAACGGGAACCGGTGGTATTTGGCAAGATCTTTCGTCAGGTATTCCCAATAATGGAACTTCTACTTTTGATAATTTCTATGCTCAAGGTTCTTATGATTTAAAGGTAGCCGTGAAGCCGGACGATAGTTTGACGGTTTTTATTGCCGGAACAAATATTTATCGTTCTACGGATGGATTTACTTCGCAAAATAATACAACAGAGATTGGTGGTTACGAAGTGGGGACTACATTACCAAATTTTCAGATTTATTTGAATCATCATCCTGATATCCATTGTATCCTGTTTTTACCATCCAATCCGAATGTATTGTTTACGGGGTCCGATGGTGGTGTACATAAAACACTTGATTGTAATGCTTCTACAGTTTCATGGGAGCGATTAAATAATGGATATTTGACGACACAGATGTATGATGTTACGGTCAACGAAGCGGGGACCGATAGTATTATCATTGCCGGATTGCAGGATAATGGTAACTTGTTTGTCAATGGTGTTTCACCTACTTTAAATTATACGATGACTTTAAATGGAGATGGCTCTTTTAGCCAAATTACCAATAACGGACAAGTTTATTATCAGTCTATTCAAAAAGGTAAAGTCTTTAAGATGTCTATTGATAATCAAGCTAATGTCCTTGGATTTAGACGAATTGATCCGATAGGAGCTTCCGGTTATTTATTTATTAATCCGTTTGTTGTGGATCCAAACGATGAAAATACAATGTTCATTCCTGCGGGAACGCATATATGGAGAAATAAACATTTGGATGCTATAACCTTGACAAATGAGTGGGATTCAATTGCCGGTGATTGGGAAGATTTACCTGATACTGTAAGTGTTTCAGGAAGCTACATCTCTACAATTAAAATTTCAAAAAATCCTGCTCATATTTTATATTATGGAACAAATAACCGACGACTTTATCGTGTAACTGAAGCAAATACAGTATTTAATACACCTGATATGATATCAACTGCAGCTTTTCCTAATGGGTATATGAATGATATTGTGCTTAATCCTGACGATGGTAATGAACTGATGCTGATATTTTCTAATTATTCGATAAAAAGTATCTATTATACGCCTGACAGCGGTGTAACTTGGACAGATATTTCGGGAAACTTGGAGCAAAATTCAAGTGGATCGGGAAATGGTCCTTCTGTGCGATGTGGTGCTATTTTACCTTTGCCCGATGGGAAGCTTTATTTTGTAGGAACAAGTACCGGTTTATATGTTACAGATACTATTCAGGGGTCTGCTACGATTTGGACACATTTTGGTGTAGAGACAATTGGTAATAATGTAGTGGAAACAATGACTTATCGTCAAACAGATGGTTTATTGGTAATTGGTACTCATGGCAATGGTATCTTCTCAACTAGAATAACCTCAATGAGTCAGTTTTTGTTTGCTGAGAATCAAATGTCTGATAATGATCTGCTTATGGTTTTCCCAAATCCAACGACAGATATTGTCCATATTCAATCATCAAACAAGTATGAGTTAATGGAGATTGTGAACT
>QNAD01000245.1 GCA_003641345.1 Candidatus Zixiibacteriota bacterium
GGGTAAAATTAATAATATTTAATGATTTGTTTGAGATGTTAAAAAATATTTTTCTAGTAGTTAGTCTATCTTTTTGGAAAAAACTTTGTACTTAATCTAAAATGATTGTTGTAAAACATATTCTTTTAATTTATTGAATATTAGTGTGTTTTTGTTTGAGAGTTATGATGATTTCTAAATATGTGCTTTTTTACATATTAATAAAAAAAATACAATGATATATTTGGCATTCTTAAAAAAAAGTAAAAGATGAATAAAATAATACACAAAGAGTTTTTTTCCGATAAAGTAGTTAGTATTTGGGTTGAAGCTCCAATGATTGCTAAAAGTCGGAAAGCAGGACATTTCGTCATTATTCGTACAGACGAAAAAGGAGAACGGATTCCTTTAACAATTGCCGGTGCCAATTTGGAAGAAGGTACTATTAATTTGATAATTCAGATGGTAGGTGTAACCAGTTCTAAAATTGCTGCTATGAACGAAGGCGATTATCTGTTGGATGTAGTTGGTCCGTTGGGAAAAGCTACCGATGTTGAAAAAGTAGGAACAGTGCTTGCTGCAGGTGGCGGTGTAGGTATTGCTCCATTGTTACCCATTATTGAAGCTCATCATAAAATAGGAAACAAAGTGATTTCCGTTTTGGCTGCCCGTTCTAAAGATTTGATTATTTTGGAAGATCAAGTTCGCAAATTTTCTGATGAGGTGATTGTGATGACTGATGACGGATCTTATGGAAATAAGGGTTTGGTAACACAGGGTATGGAAGAAGTAATTCAACGCGAAAAAGTGGACGAAGCCGTTATGATTGGTCCTGCCATTATGATGAAATTCTCGGCATTGACTACTAAAAAATACAATATCCCGTCTGTTGCCAGTTTGAATACTATTATGGTAGATGGCACAGGTATGTGTGGTGCTTGTCGTGTAACTGTTGGCGGAAGAACAAAATTTGTATGTATTGACGGTCCTGAGTTTGATGCACATCAAATTGACTTTGACGAAATGATGATGCGTCTTGGGGCTTATAAAGAGGACGAAGTAGCTGCCTACGAAAAATATTTAGCAATTCAAAAATAAGATATCGGTTATGGAAAATATTATAGAAATTCTGAAAGCAGAACGAAGTGAAGAATGGCGTAATGAATTACGCAAAACGATAAAGAGTAAAGACAGAACACAAATGGAACGGGTAAAAATGCCCGAAGGTGATCCTAATGTCCGTAATAAAGATTACAGTGAAGTTAATACAGGGTTGACTAAAGAACAGGCTATGGCAGAAGCTCGTCGCTGTTTAGATTGTCCCGACCCAACTTGTATTTCTGGTTGTCCGGTAGGTATTCATATTCCTAAATTTATCAAACACATCGAAAAAGGTGAATTTTTGGAAGCTGCCTCTGCTCTGAAAGAAACCAATACACTACCTGCTGTTTGTGGTCGTGTTTGTCCGCAAGAAATACAGTGTGAAGCTAGTTGTTTTTATGTACAGAAATTAAAGAAACCTTCTGTAGCTATTGGTTATCTGGAGCGATTTGCTGCTGATTATGAGAGAAACTCCGGTAAAATTTCTGTCCCTGAAGTGGAAGCTAAATTAAATAAGAAAGTTGCTGTAATCGGTTCAGGACCTGCCGGATTGGCTTGTGCTGCCGACTTAGTTAAATATGGTTACGATGTAACAGTTTTTGAAGCATTACACGAACTGGGCGGCGTTCTTAAATATGGTATTCCCGAATTTCGTTTGCCAAATACCATTGTAGAAACCGAAATCAGAAACCTTGAAAAAATGGGTATTAAATTTGAAACAAATTTTATTGTCGGAAAGACAGCTACATTTGATGATTTAAGAGCACAGGGATATGAAGCATTTTTTACAGGTAGTGGTGCCGGCTTACCAAACTTTATGAATATTCCCGGCGAAAATGCAATTAATATCTTGTCGTGTAATGAATACTTGACACGGGTAAATTTAATGCATGCTGCCGATAAAGAATATGATACACCTGTTCCGTTTGCAAAAAATATTGCAGTCATTGGTGGTGGTAATACAGCAATGGATGCTGTAAGAACAGCTAAACGACTCGGAGCTGAAAGAGCCATGATTTATTATCGTCGTTCCGAAGAACAAATGCCTGCCCGTGTCGAAGAAATAAAACATGCTAAAGAAGAAGGCGTGGAATTCCATTTATTACATAATCCGATTGAGTATTTTGCAGATGATAAAGGTAGAGTAAAACAAATGAAAGTTCAGAAAATGGAATTGGGTGAGCCCGATGCTTCAGGAAGAAGAAGACCTGTTCCAATTAAAGATTCTGAATTTTTGGTAGATGTTGATATGGTAATTGTTAGTGTCGGTGTTTCTCCAAATCCATTGATTCCTGCAGTTTTGCCTGATTTGGAAGCAACCAAATGGGGAACTATCGTTGTTGATAAGGAAACCATGCAATCGTCTATTGAGGATATTTTTGCCGGAGGTGATATTGTCCGTGGTGGTGCTACTGTTATCTTAGCTATGGGTGATGGCAGAAGAGCTGCAGCAGGAATTCACCAATATGTTCAGCAAAAGGTTGCAGCTAATTAATATTTAATTTTGTGTAGATATATAACTATTTAAATTATTTTTGTTCAATTAAAAAAACCATTATGACGGATTTATCAGTAACTTATATGGGATTAAAGTTAAAATCTCCCATTGTTGTTGGAAGTTCAAATCTTTCTAACTCTATTGCCAATATTAAAAAAATTGAAGATGCCGGAGCCGGAGCTGTTGTCTTAAAATCTATTTTTGAAGAAGAAATTTATAATGAGTATGAAGATGTTTTGAAGCGAAATCCTTCAGAATATGGAGAGAGTGATGAATATCTTGATTACTTTGATTTTAAAATTAAGGAAGACAATATTAAGAAATATATTGCTTTGATAGAAGAAGCCAAGAAAAAAGTAAATATCCCAATTATTGCTAGTATTAATTGTGTTAGTAATCATGAGTGGATATATTTTGCAAAAAAAATTCAAGGAGCCGGAGCCGATGCTCTGGAATTGAATATTTTTATTATGCCCTTGAATTTTGAGAAGACATCTTCTGAGGTTGAAAAAATATATTTTGATGTGGCAACGAAGATAAAACAAGAATTAACCATTCCCGTTTCTTTGAAGATTAGCTATTATTTTTCTAATTTGGCTGATACTGTAATGAAATTATCTAATACGGGTATTGACGGAATTGTTTTATTTAATCGGTTTTTTAGCCCTGATTTTGATATAGATAATTTTAAGGTTGTTCCTACAAATGTATTAAGTAATCCTACTGATCTTCACCTTGCATTATGCTGTGTTTCTATTTTGTCAGGACGCACAAATTGTGATTTGATTGCTTCTACCGGCATTCATGATGGTGAGGCAGTTATTAAACAATTATTAGCTGGTGCACAAGCCATTCAGGTTGTTTCTGTTTTATATAAAAAAGGAATTGGCTATGTTGCAACTATGCTTGATGAGGTTAAGGCATGGATGGAAAAACACAATTTTGCTTCCATTGATGATTTTCGAGGTAAAATGAGTCAATCTACAAGTGAAAACCCTGCTATTTATGAGCGGGTTCAATTCATGAAGTATTTTGGCGGGAAAGAGTACGATTTAGATTAATGTGTTTTAAAATATATTCCAAATAATTTTTTGTCAGCTTTTAAAAAAAAATAAAGTAGTATCATTGCACCATTTATATAATAATATACATATATGGAAGAATCAACATCTTTAACCGGTAAAATTTCCCAGTTCTTTTTAGCTTGGGGATTTTTATTTTTGATTTGGTTAGCGTTTACTGCCACACTTGCAAAAGAAGAGGTTTATGTTGGAATAGGAGTCAGTTTTTTAATTGCTTTGATGACA
>QNAD01000246.1 GCA_003641345.1 Candidatus Zixiibacteriota bacterium
AAATCAATAAATACCTTGATGACACTTTCCGATAAATCCGGATCCATTGTGAATTTTGTCCTGTCCCAGTCGCAGGAAGCTCCCAATGTTTTTAATTGTTCTAGAATAATCCCACCATGTTTTTCTTTCCATTCCCAAGCATACTTCAAAAACTCGTCACGGGTTAATTTATTTTTATCTATTCCTTTTTCTTTCAGATAATTTACAACTTTGGCCTCGGTGGCAATAGATGCATGGTCAGTACCGGGGACCCAACAAACATTTTCGCCCAACATACGATGATATCGAGCCAACACATCCTGAATGGTATTGTTGAGCATATGTCCCATGTGAAGAACTCCTGTTACATTCGGAGGTGGAATTACAATGGAATATGCCGGTTGATTGTTGGGTTCGGAATGAAAGATTTTTTTCGATAACCATTGATTGGTCCATTTTTTTTCAATGGCTTGCGGATTATATTTTGTTGAAATGGTCATTTTTCCAAAGTTTAAGAGTACAAAGATAATATCTTAATGAAATACTGCTTCTATAAGCTTAATATTTGTTGATTTTTCCAAAAATTACGAAATGTTAAAGTTTTTTAAATGAGAAACATCATTTAAACTTCACCGTTAGGACTGTTGCATTGGAATAATTATTAATTTTGTAAAAATTTTTTTTGATGTCAATAGATTTCAAGGAATATCCGTATTTGAGTAAAATTAGTTTACCAAAAGATTTAAAGAAACTTTCTTTAGGGGAATTAGATTTACTTAAAGATGAATTGCGGAATTTTATTATTGAAATTGTTTCAAAAAATCCCGGACATCTTGGTGGTGGATTAGGTGTTGTAGAGCTAACGATTGCTTTGCACTATATTTATAATACACCTTACGACAAAGTTATTTGGGATGTAGGGCATCAATCTTACCCGCATAAAACGCTGACCGGCAGGAAAGAAAAGCTAGACACTCTCCGGCAATTAAATGGTGTCAGCGGTTTCCCTTCAATTTTTGAAAGTGAATATGATGCTTTTGGAACAGGTCACTCATCCACATCTATTTCTGCTGCTTTGGGGATGTCGGCTGCTGCCAAATTGGAAGGCGAAAAGCGAAATGTAATTGCTGTCATCGGAGATGGAGCATTGACGGGAGGGATGGCTTTTGAAGCGTTGAATAATATGGGGCAACTTAAAACCAATACTTTGGTTATTTTGAATGACAACAAAATGTCTATTGATGTTAATGTTGGTGGCTTGAAGGATTATTTATTGGATATCTCAACTTCAAAAACTTACAATTCGGCAAAAGATAATGTGTGGCGTGTACTGGGAAAATTACCAAAACTTGGTGCTGATCCACAGAAAATAGCTCAAAAAATTGATAATGCTCTAAAATATGTCGTTCTTAAATATAGTAATTTGTTTGAGGCATTTGGCATCCGTTATTTTGGTCCGATTGACGGACATGATTTGCCGAGACTGGTTCATGTATTGGAACAACTAAAAGGTATTGACGGACCTAAGTTATTACATATACGAACAGTAAAAGGGAAAGGATTTAAACCTGCTGAGGAAAACCAAACTTCATTTCATGCGGCAGGTAATTTTGATAAAACAACAGGCAAGAATTTAATTAAATCGGATACTCCGCAACCGCCAAAATATCAGGATGTCTTTGGTGAGACCATTACCGAGTTGGCACAAGAAAATGATAAGATAGTAGCTGTTACGCCGGCGATGATGGCAGGTTCTTCGCTGAATATTATGCAGAAGAAATTCCCAAATCGTGTTTTTGATGTGGGGATTGCCGAGCAACATGCAGTTACTTTTTCGGCAGGACTGGCTGCTTCCGGATATTTGCCATATTGCACTATTTATTCCACTTTTTTACAACGAGGATACGACCAATTGATACATGATGTTGCTACCCAAAATCTAAATGTTGTTTTTTGTATTGACCGTGGCGGATTGGTTGGTGAAGATGGAGTAACTCATCAAGGCGTATTTGATTTTGCTTATTTGCGTCCTATTCCAAATATGACAATTGCTGCACCGATGAATGAGGAAGAGTTCCGGAATATGTTGTTTTCTGCACAACTGAATCCGACAGGACCCGTTGCTATCCGTTATCCGCGTGGCAGGGGCGTAATAATTGATTGGAGAACACCATTAAACGAAATAAAGACGGGGACAGCGAGGTTAGTATCCGAAGGAAAAGATATTGCTGTTTTGTCAATAGGTCATCCGGGAAATTTTGTGGCAGATGCTGTAAAAAAACTCAATGAACTTGGTTTTACGGCACAGCATTACGATATGCGTTTTTTGAAGCCCATTGATGAAAAAGTGTTACACAAGATTTTTAAAATTTTTGACCACATCATTACTGTTGAAGACGGTGCCTTGATTGGTGGCTTGGGAACGGTCGTCAAAGAATTCAAAAGTGAGAATGATTATACTTCCAAGATAATTTCTTTAGGTATTCCCGATAAATTTATTGAGCACGGAAAGCCACAAGAATTATATCAACTTTGTGGATTTGATACCGAATCTATTTTTGAGAAGATGAAAGCTGTTATTTTGAGGCGTGTTAAAGTGTAAAAGATGCCAAGCTGCTGCCAATTAGTTGGTTATAATAAATTTCTCCATTATGGCATCTGCTACAAAAAAACCTTTCTCTGTTAATTTAAAATAATTACCATCGAACGAGCAAAGGTCTTCTGCATCTTTAAGTTCATCAATTTTTTTCTTAGTATTCTTTAGGAAATCTGGAAAATCATCTTGAATCCTGGTAAGGTTAATTCCTTTGGTAGTTCTTAAGCCTGTAAGAATATAATCGTTAAATTTATCTGTTTTCAGTAAAATCTCTTTTTCGTGTGGTGGTAATTTTCTTTCGCTCAGATTAGAAAGATATTGTGCCAGATTCGATTTATTCCATAATCTGATATTCCCGTTGTAAGAGTGAGCTGCAGGACCTAAACCCAAATAGTGTGTGTTATTCCAATAGTTTGTATTGTGAATTGAAAACTTTTCCGGACGACAAAAATTGGATATTTCGTAATGTTGGTAATTATTATCGCTCATCATTTGGCAAAGCAGCTTGTATTGAGCAATGCTTTCGATCTCCGTTACCGGTGAAATTATCCCCTTTTTTAAGCGATGTCCAAATACCGTATTTTCTTCATAAGTAAGGTGGTAAGCAGACAGATGAGGAATCTCTAATTTAAAAAAATCTGTTATGCTGTTTTCCCATTCTTTTAAAGACAATTTGGGCAAACCGTAAATTAAATCGGCTGAAATATTTGAGAATCCGACAGATTTTAAGTCCGAAATACTTTTTATTGCTTGCTTAGCATTATGTCGCCTGTTTAATTGCTCCAAATTTTTATCGTTAAAAGATTGGATGCCAATACTGACTCTGTTGACGGAAGTAGTTGCCAAATTTTTAATATAAATTTGTATCAAATCTTCGGGATTGGCTTCAATGGTTATTTCCGGTTCGTAATCTACATGGAAAGTTGCTTGTATTTTATCAATAATTGCTTGAATCTCTCCGGCAGATAATAATGAAGGCGTTCCGCCGCCAAAATAAATTGTTTTGATGGTTTGTTTTTCCAGAAAATCTTTTCTCAAATTTAGTTCAACGAATAAAGCATTAAGAAATTCTTTTTTGTATGAAAGATTGACGGAGCTGTAAAAATCACAGTAATAACATTTTGATTTACAGAACGGGATATGGATGTAGATACCTGCCATAATAAAAAAGGGTGTCACAACGGACACCCTTTAAAATAGATTAGAAAATATGATTATTTAATAATATTAATTTTCTCTGTTACAAATTGATTGTCATTTACAACTTTTATGATGTAAGTTCCAGCAGCTAAGTTATCAGTATTTATG
>QNAD01000247.1 GCA_003641345.1 Candidatus Zixiibacteriota bacterium
AAATTTCTGAAGGATTGCATATAATTGATTAAGCTTGATTTAAAATATAGATTAATTGCACTTGGTGTTATCGTTATTGCGTTGGTGATGATGATATCAATCAATTATACCGATGCTTTCCAATTGGAGAGAGTTTATCTCGATGGTAAAGAACTTGCTGATTGGAGAGAAGAATTAGATGATATAGATTCTGGTGTTACGATTAAGCAGTCTTTGGAATCAGCCGCCAAATCTTTATTGGATAAGAAAGATATTTTCAGGATTGATATTGCAATCAGAACTCCTCATGAAATCGAAATTACGACTAACGATTTTAAACCGTTTTGTTTTGTGCTGGATAAAAGCAGAGGTAAACTTTTAGGGTTGAATGAAAATGGAAGGATTATTCCGCTTGCGAACAATGACATAGATTGGGAATGTCCTGTAATTACCGGCATAAAAGTTGAGAAAATATTTCACCGTTCTGAAAATGTACGTCTGGTTGTTCTTTTAGACGAATTAAAAGAATTACATGAGAATCATCTTGATTTATTTAGAGCAATAGAAGAGATAGATATCAGTAATGATAAATATGTGAAGGTTCAACCGGATGGGTTGGATTATTATTTAAAAATTAGACCTGATAATTTTAATAAAGATATGGAACGTTTTGTTGAATTTATGGAGAATTATTATCCTGAAACAGAGTATATATATTCCATTAATTTTTGCAACGATAAAATGATTGTTTGTCAGGAGTAAAAATATAGATGGCGTCTGAAAATATTAGAGCGGTTCTCGATATCGGAACAACTAAAATTACGGTTCTTGTAGGTGAGATGGATGAAGAAGGCGGTGTCTATATCATCGGTCACGGAATTTCACCTGCTGAAGGATTACGGCGGGGAGTGGTTGTTGATATGGATAAAACCGTAAAATCTATCCGTAAAGCAATTGAAGATGCTCAACTTGTTTCAGGAACGGAAATTGATTCTGTTGCAGTCAGTATATCCGGGGAACATATCCGTTCAATAAATAGCCATGGCGTGATTGCTGTTAGTCGTTCAGATAATGAAATAACTGCAACCGATGTTAACCGTGCAATTGATGCGGCACGAACAGTTGCTATTCCGGTTGATCGGGAAATTATTCATGTTATACCTCAGGAATATTCTGTCGATGATCAGAGTGGAATTAAAGATCCAATCGGAATGAGTGGGGTGCGATTGGAAGTAGAAGCACATCTGGTGACGGCATCGGTAACAACTGCAAAAAATATTTATAGAGCTTTAGAGAGATGTCACCTTCATGTTGATCATATTGTGTTGGAAGCATTAGCTCAATCACAGGTTTTGCTAAGTGAAAGTGACATGGAAATTGGAGTCGTTTTACTCGATATTGGTGGTGACATTACAAATATTGCCGTATTTCACGATGGTGCTATTAGGCATACCGGAGTCATTTCTTTAGGTTCAAGGAATATTACGAATGATATAGCTATTGGTTTGCGAACACCATTAAAACATGCTAAAGAATTAAAAATAATGCATGGTTGTGCATTGGCTTCAATGGTTAATCCCGAAGATTTAATTGATGTTCCAACAGCTGATGGAAGTAAATCCAAGGAAGTATCGCGGCATGTATTAGCGTCGATAATTGAACCACGTATGGAAGAAATAATGTCATTAGTGCTTAGAGAAATTAAAAGAGCAAATATAACGGACTTACTTACGGGAGGATTGATATTATCAGGTGGTGGCACCATGCTGTCAGGGACAGTTGAGTTAGCTGAACAGTTGTTTGATTTACCGGTTAGAAAAGGAATTCCTGCCAATATTGCTCATATTCCTGATGAACTGCAAACCTGCCAGTATTCTACTGCGCATGGGTTGCTCGTATATAGTTTTAATAATGAACCTATTACATACAGCCATAAAGGAAAAGTAAAAGGCTGGATGAAAAGGTTTGAAGATTGGGTTACAAAGAAATTTTAATATGTGTTTATGGAGGAACCATTCATGCTGAACGAAAAACATAACTTCAATTTCTCCGAAGACTTTACTAATTATGCCAAAATTAAAGTCGTGGGAGTAGGCGGTGGTGGTGGCAACGCTGTCAATCGAATGATTGAAGCAAAGTTGAAAGGGGTTGAGTTTGTTGCAATCAATACAGATGCACAAGTTCTTGACCAATCCTTAGCACCAACCAAAGTTCAAATTGGCAGAGGAATTACAGACGGTCTTGGAGCCGGTGCCAATTCTGAGGTTGGGAAAAAAGCTATCGATGAAAACCGTGAAGAAGTAGTTGAAGCAATTGGAAAACCTAATATGGTTTTTATTACCGCTGGCATGGGCGGGGGAACCGGAACCGGTGCCGCTCCGGTGGTTGCCGAAATTGCCAAAGCGGCAGGGGCACTAACAGTTGCTATTGTTACCAAGCCTTTCCGGTTTGAAGGCGGCAAACGAATTAAACGAGCAGAAGCCGGCTTAGAGGAATTATTTACTAAAGCGGATACAATGATAACAATTCCAAATGAACGCTTATTGGAAATTGTTGATAAGAAAACAAAATTAACCGATGCCTTTGCGACTGCAGATGAAGTTTTACATCAGGCAACTAAAGGTATTTCTGATTTAATTACTATTCCAGGACTTATCAACTGCGATTTTGCCGACGTTCGTACTGTTATGATTGAAAGAGGAGATGCATTGATGGGTACCGGATATGCTGAAGGTGATGAAAGAGCAATCGATGCCGCACATCAGGCTATTTCTTCACCTCTTTTAGGAAATGTATCAATAGGTGGTGCAAAAGGTGTTCTAATTAATGTTACTGGTGGGGAAGATATGACATTGTTTGATGTTAATACCGCTACATCGGAAATTTATGAAGCAGCCGGAGAAGATGCTAACATTATTTTTGGTGCTGTTATTGATCCCAGCATGAATGAAAAGATGCGTGTTACAGTTATAGCTACCGGGTTTAATAGTAATAGCGAACAGAAAATAAAAAAGAGTGAAAAGATAAATGTTGAACCAAATGGAAAGCCAGTTTCAAGATTTACCGAACAAACAGTTATGTCTTTCAAGCAGGAATCGAAAAAGTCTGATCCGGAAAAAACGTTTGCGGCAATGAATTCTCAATTGAAAATTGATGAATCATTATACCAAACGGAAGAAGAAGCTTCGCACCATAAAACAAAAAATCGAATTCCGATGTTTTCCGGCGAGGACAGAACTATCCCTGCTTATATCAGGAGGCTCGAAGACAACTAACTGTGATATGTTTGTAGATGTAACAGGTAATGAACAAAAATGAAAATAGGAAGTAATCATAGTTACACCTAAACAAGGAGGTGGAAAATAAAGGAAAATATTTTTTTGTAACCCATTAAATTGGTTCTTCTGGTGCCGTTGGTTAAACTACCCCCCAACGGCACTTTTTTATGCGAGCTGAATACGAAGACCACACCGCAAGCGGTGTGCTATCTGTAAGTGAGAGCGAAAGTAGTAGGGCAGTTCTCTCTTTGTCTTGAGAACTGCCTATCTGCATAAAATATAAAAGTCATGTCTCCAAAAAAGAGAGACATGACCTACTTCTCCTGTTTTTTCTAATCGTTTGCCATTGGCGGAGCGGTGCTATACTTTTAGCTGTTATTATTTATCCTGCCGTTATATTTTTTATCCTGCTGTTATATTTTTTATTTTGTCGTTGTATTTTTTATACTGTCGTTCCTGTGAAAGGGCATGTTGAAAAAGTCTCACAGATGTTGCGGTGGGTCCTGAAAATCTGTGTAAACAGATTTTTGTGACCTGCCGCTCTTTAATTACAACTACTTAAGTGTCGGGCCACAATCCACCTTCGGTGAATCAGGACCCGACACAACTGAAATGAGGGTTTAT
>QNAD01000248.1 GCA_003641345.1 Candidatus Zixiibacteriota bacterium
ACCATTGGGAGATAATCTTGTTAAATCAACCGGAGGTGGAAATGTTATTAATTTAGCAGGTAAAACATCAATTAGAGAATCTGCTTCAATAATATCAACCGCAAAGTTCTTTGTTGGAAATGACTCCGGTGCCGCTCACCTTGCAGGCGCTGTTGGTATCCCAATTATTGTACTTTCTGGAGCAGATGATCCCAAATCGACATCACCTGTTACAGCTAATAAGAAAGTAATTTATCTTGATAATCTTGAATGTATAAGCTGTGTTAAAAATAAATGTCCCCTAAAAGGGGACGACGCTATGCAATGCATGAAAGGCATTTCAGTTGAAATGGTATTAGAGGCTATTTCCGAATTAGTGCCCGTCCCGTAACTTTGTGTTGGATAGCAATATAACGGGCGAATCGTCCGTTATTTGTAAAATTCTCAAAAAAGTCAAAAAATAAACAATCAAACTTTTGGTTTGTTGCGTTATTTACATATAAAAGAAGGCGCAAGTATTGCGTCGTTGTAATTTATTGCTTGACAAGGCGATAGCTATTGATTAGATTGGAAGAGCATAAGATGCGACATCGTAAGAGTTTACATGTCAATAAATTAAAAGTTTTAAATAATTATATATTGAGGAGGTAGGCAGATGAAAAGCGCAAGATCATTGTTCATGATATTCTTCGTAGCATTGTTATTGGTCAGCTTTGTGTCTTTACCTGTTCTATCCGGTAGCGGTGATGAAGATCCATGGGGTGCTGATGGTGAAGAGGGAACAACTGGTGGTAGTTCCGATTCATTGGTGGTAGTAAGCAGTGACAATGTTTTTTACTCTAACATTGGTGTTGGTGCTGATATTGGAACCTTTGAGGATCTTGTTTTCTCTATCTCTTTTGAGGTAGTTTATTATTTATTCGGAAGTTCATTTGATTCGAATTTACAACCGGCAGTCTCCGATACACAAATCATCACTGAAGAAAATACTGGATTAATAGGACCGGCGAGTAATTCAAGTATGAAGTAACCATTAACTTAGTAGCAGAAAGAAAGTGATGAACAATTCCTCACCGAAAATCACTTTTGATAACCGTCTTCTGGCTGTTGAAGAGAAAGTAAAACAAAGAGTCTATAGCTCGGCTTTTAAAGATTTAGCTGAGTTAGATGAGTCGATGTTTATCTCAAAAAACTATGAGCTAGGTCTGTTTTTTCTTCTTAAAGCTGAAGCCGAATATTGGGAGGGAAATTATCGTCGCTCATTAGAATATGGACTAAAATCAGCCAGAATTTTGGCAGATTTTCCGCTGAATTTGAGATATGGACGATCGCAACTTGTCTTATCAAAAACTTATTCTGCATTAGGTGATTTAAAAAATTCTGATATTAGAGCAAGGGATTCACTCGCTGCATATCGTAGGGCTAATAACAAAAACGGACAGGTTGATGCATTAAACGAATTAGCTCGTATCAGCCATATTCGATGTGATTATCATACTGCCGCCGAGCATATTGAAGATGCCCTTTCGATGTTATCTGATGATCCGCGCAAGACTGCATTGCTAAGCGGTAATTTGGGGACTGTTCAGATTCGTAATGGTCAATGGAGTAAAGCCGAAGAAAATCTTAAAGATGCTCTTAGATATAATCAAAAAAATAACGAAGAAGTTATTCAGGCTATTAACCTGTTGTCATTTGGATATTTGAGTTTACGTCGTCGCCATTTTATAATGGCGGGACGGCATTTTGACCAGGCTCTTGAAATTATCAGTCGTCTTGGTCTTAAGAGAGAAAAAATTATATTTTTAGAGTATTCAGGGGAATTAGCTTTTGAAAAAGGGGACATGTTTAAAGCTAAAGCCTTGCTGAGTGATGCTTATCAAAAGGGAATGCTTTTAGCTCCCGGTTCTTCTCTTGTTTCTCAATCAGCCCGTCGTTTGGCGGAAATTGACCTAACTTTGGATAATCTTGACGAATCCATGAAATTTGCCCAAAAATCTTTAGAACTTTCAACAATACTTGGTGAAAAACTTGAGATAGGATTATCCAAACGGGTTATTGCTGGTATTTTTGATGCCAAGAATGATCATAAATCTGCCATTGAATATATTGAACAGGCAATTGACATTCTTCGTGAAGTTGGCGAACCGTATGAGTGGGCGCGCAGTCTTCTTGTTCAAGGATCAATAAAATTAAGAGCAAATAACAATTCAAAAGATTCTATTAGAAGTGCCTTTAAGGAATCTCTGAAGATATTCAAAAAACTATCACTTGATTATTGGGTAGCCGAGACCTGTTTTCAATTAGGTGTTTTCTCTTGTCAGCAAGGTGATTTGGCAAACGGCTTTAAACAACTTAACCGAGCTGAAAAATTATACATTAAATTAGATGAACAGCCAAAACTTCGGGCTGTTAATAAATTTCTGAAATCTTTATCTGATCAGGCGGTAGCTCTTTCAATCTCTCAGCAGAATAAGTATAAAATTTTCGGAAACATTATAACTCCTGCTGAAATAAACAAAATTAATTCGAATAATATCGAAGACATTCTTGATATTATTTTGAAAAAAACCGATGGTGAACGGGCTATTATTTATGCTCCCGAAAACGAGGAAGATAAATTGCTTTCATCGATGACCATGAAAGATGAACAGAAAAAACAGTTTATCATACATTTCAAAAAAATATTAGGTGAAGAGGTCTCTAAGACCAAACCGACCTTGCTGTTGGATTGTCGCCGGGATCCGTTTATAAATGATTTGTTTAAAGATATAGCAATTTCTGTTGCCTCCGTTATTGTAGTTCCGTTTAGGATGGCAGATATTGGTATCTGTTATTTGTACGTTGACCGGCTTTCCCGTGATAATACTTTGCAGCCATTTAGTCAGGAACAACTAAACTTTACTGTTGGATTTTCTGATATGGTTGGATTTAAATGGACTGAGATTCAAAAGAACAGGCTTTTGGAAGATAACTTTCGGTTAAAAACACAGCTGATGGAAACAGCAACTTTTTCTAAAATAATCACTCAGGACAAAAAATTCAAAGAGATGCTGGCTCAAGTACAGTACGTTGTTGATTCTAATATTTCTATCTCCATTGAGGGAGAAACCGGATGTGGTAAGGATCTTTTAGCTAAAGCAATTCACTACAATTCAAATCGAAGTGAAAAGCGGTTTATCTCGGTGAATTGTGCGGCTCTTCCGGAATCTTTATTAGAATCAGAGCTTTTTGGATATGTCAAGGGTGCTTTTACGGGTGCAGACAAAGATAAATCAGGGTTATTTGAAGAAGCCGATGGCGGTACTTTTTTCCTTGATGAAATAGCTGATATGCCGTTGAGTGTTCAGGCTAAAATTTTAAGGGTTCTTGAATCAAAAGAATTAGTTAGACTGGGCGATTCAATTCCTCGCAAAGTTGACGTGAGAGTAATTTCTGCAACTAATAAGGATTTGAAACAAGAGATGGATGCTCGAACTTTCCGTCAGGATTTATATTTCAGACTATCTGCTTTCTCATTTAAATTGCCGGCTTTGAGAGAAAGAAAAGGAGATATTCCGTTATTGGTTAGGCATTTCTTGAAAGGTACAGGGAAAGAAGTTGTTTCTGAAGTATATAAAGCTTTTGAAGAATATTCCTGGCCCGGTAATATCAGAGAATTGGAAAATGAAATTAAACGGATGGTTCTACTTTCCGGAAATAATAACTTGATAAAAGAAGCAATCCTTTCCGAGCAAATAAGTAATGTGGGAAAAGTCTCCAAGAAAGTTGCCAGCACCAATATTAATACTGATAATATCAGTTTTGATGATCAATATTCCCTATATGATTTTTTAGCTGAACATGAAAAAACTTTTATTATTAAAGCCCTGAAAGAGAAAAATGGGGTTAAAAAACA
>QNAD01000249.1 GCA_003641345.1 Candidatus Zixiibacteriota bacterium
ACTTTTTATAAATGAGTAATTAATTAAGGAATGGACATACAATGGCGTTTTTTCTACTACACCACCGTGCAAAGGATTCATTCCCGCAAGAATTTGTTGTAACTTATGATTTGGTGTAACCGACTGCAAATATTTAAATGCACTCTGTTGCAGGTTTGTATTGCTTTTACCATTGGACAAAATGTCTAAAGTATATAACGGGAAAGAATTACATACTTCCCCTATCGTATTCATGTATTTTTTGAGGTTATTTTTTTCATGAGGAAAATAATTTGATAATTTTTCGATGAAATTCTCGTGACCTTGTGCAAACGGATATTCAATATTATCATTTTCGAAATTTATTTTATTAAAAACATCAATATCTAATTGCCTTATTTTAAGTTTATCCATAATCTTGAAATACTTAAAATATTGATTTAGCACTTCTCCTTCGCCCAAACTCTCAGTATAATTAAGACCTGTGTTAAATATTGTTTTGTCTTTTGCAAAAGATTGAATACTCCCACCAAGTCTTCTATTTTGTTCAATAACACATACACTAAACCCCTCTCTACTAAGAACATCTGCACTCAACAAACCTCCTAAGCCAGCACCTATAATAATAATATCGTACTTATTGCTCATTTTCTAATAATATAAGTTATGTTTGATGTATGCTTCGCATTATCAATTCTTTTACACGAGAATCCTTTTTGCCTAGAGGTTTCACAAATTATTTTGCCCGAGATAAAAGATAATTTGTATTTTGTTTTATTAAACTTAAAGATTTTTGTCGATTGAATTTCAGTGGTTTTTGTCACTTTTGTCCGTTTCTCCAAATCAGCATCGGCATCTCTTACTATTATCATTCCTTTTTCCGAAACTTTGTCCAAGCATTTATTTAAAACAGCTATTTGTAAATCTTCAGGCATATAATGTAGCACATCATTAATAATATAGACATCCGCTTTTGGGATTTCTTCTTCGGAAACATCTTTCACCAAAAAATTTATTCCATCATCATTCCTTGCAATTTGGTTAGCAGTTTCAATCTTTTCATTATCATAATCAATCCCCGTAATTATTCTACCCGTAGAAACATACCTTAACATAAGTGCAAGATGTCCATAACCACACCCAACATCTACTATGTTAGCTTCTAACGGTATTATTTGATTGAAAAACGAATAATTTTTTTCGAGTTTCGTTTTTACTTTTGTGTACCACTCCAAGACAGGTCCCTTATAGATAAACTGATTAATAAGTTGTTGTCTGTAAAATTCAGGTGTTTCTTTTTCTGTCGAAAGTAATTTGAACTCCTTTCGCATCAGATTGGTTAAGTCTTTTGCTTGTTGTCTGTAAGTTTCATTATTTTCTAAATTTACCGGTTTAACCTTAATTTTATCAAATATCTTCTGTGTAATTCTACCCGACCGCATAAAAAATTCTGTTTTTGGTAAACATTGATACGCACCGTGAATGAGAATCGGTTGAATATCTAAATTAAGCTCATCAGCTAATTTAAATGCACCTTGATGATAGCGTTTTATTGAGCCATCAACCGTCCTTGTACCTTCCGGAAAAATTAAAATTGAATAACCATCTTTTACTTTCTTTCTTATTTTATCAAAATTGTTATCAATTCCATTATATATTGGATAATATCCGGCATATCTTACGACAAACCCATAAATTGGATTATTCCAAACCCATTTGTTTGTTATTACAATAATTTTGGGATTTAGTCTTAATATTAAAACCAAATCTAAATGAGATTGATGATTAGATACAATAACAGATGGTTTTGAAAAATCAATCTTTTTTATTCCTATTACCTCTTTTTTTATTGTAAAGTTTATCCAAACAATAAATTTACTTGAAGCACTAATTAGTATATGAAAGAACCTTTCAACAAATCTAAATGGCAACACATAAAATATGGGTATTAGAACTGTCAAGGCAAGAGATTCTATCACAAACAATAATAACGAGAATACTGAGATAAATCCATTTAGTAAAGTTATGGGTTCTCTTCTCGGTATTCCTTTATGCATGACCAAAAAATTAAATAACCACGGTAAAATGGTATATGATATTAAAACAACTGAAAACATACCGAAAATAGATACCAAAGCAATAGATTTTAAAGCAGGATGATAAGCAAAAATTAAAACACCAATACCTAATATTGTCGTTAAAAATGAAAGCAGAACAGATAACTTATAGGGAGCTAAAGGACGCTTTCCATATTTAAAATCATTTAACAACCCCCTCATAATAAATATACTGTAATCAATTCCCAAACCAAAAATAAAAGTAGAGATAATGATATTGAATATATTAAACTTAATACCGAATAATCCCATTAATCCCAATGTCCATAGCCAACTTAAAAGGATTGGTAAAAATGTTATTACTGCTAATTCAATTCGTCCAAATGAAAGAAGAATTATTACAAAAACAATCAGCATTGAAAGGATAACCAATTTATTAAAATCCTCTTTCAGAATATCAAAAAATTTGTTAGTAAAATACTGCTTGTCAAAAATGATTATTTCTTTATCCTTTTCAAACTTTGTAAATAATTTTTCTTTATTTTTTCTGTCCACTTTCATTATAGAAATTACAGAATATAAACTATCCGAATGGTTTATATAGTTACTCAAAAAATTATTTTTTAAAACTTCAAAACTTCCCAAAGGAACTGGAGCAAACTTTTTATTAATAAGAGCATAGAATTGATTAAAGGCATTGTCTTTAAATTGTAGTGATTTTTCTTTAATAATCGATTCCAACTTTTGCCGGTTAATTTTGTTCCAAAACTCATTCCATTGTCTAATCTTTTTTACCTGTCGCTGTTTTGTAAGCAACAAATCAGCACCCGAAGACATAGATGAAACTAGATTTTCTCTTTTCGATTTTTCAAATAGTTCTTGTTTATTTTCAGTAATTTGTAGTGCTTCTTCTAAGGTATTACCCATCGTTATCACATAAACGGCACTTAGTGTTTCCGAGCTAATATTTTTAAGGTTTCTCTCAGCTTTTGCTAAGTTATCAGGTAAATAATTCATACTGGCTATATCGCCATTGAACCCTATATCTTTAATCGTAAAACTAAAAACAATTGACAGAACAAGAATGCCAATAAGTACGAATTTATTTTTATTGATTTTGTAAGCAGCAATCTTGTCCAAAAACAGCAACTTTGTTGTTTTGGGGATATTGAACCCCTTACGAGTCAACAAATAAGGAATAATAAAAAGAACTATAAGGGCGGCAAAGAACACACTAAAAGCACCAAACATTCCGAGTTGATTCAGGGCTTCCGACCGAATTACAAAAAGGCATAAAAAGGCTGATGCTGTTGTAACACTACTCAAAATAATAGGTAAAGAAACATCTTTCAGTGTCTGAATTATTGAACCATTTCCTCGGAAGTGTGTAAAGATATGTAGTGAATAATCAATTGATATCCCGACAAGAATTGCCCCAATACCTAAAGCAATTGCTGATATATTACCTACAAAAATAGCAATAAAACTAATGGCTAGTCCAGCACCTAGAATAACAGGAATAAATAACAAGAAAAGTACTTTTATTCTTCTAAAAAAAAGAAAAAACATAAGAAATATAAAAACAAATGCGATGTTTACCGTCAGCATAATGTCTAACTTGATTCGCTTGGCGTTAGCCACTGCTACAGCAGTTCCTCCGTAATATTCAACCGTTACATTTGTTTTTTGTGTATTTATTTGTCTTATATCTTCAATTATTTCTTTTATTAAAATTTCGTTCTTAGCAATATTTCCTGCCGGAAATCTTGGTTCAACAAATACCAATAAATGCTTTTTGTCTTTTGTGTAAATACATGATTTGTAA
>QNAD01000250.1 GCA_003641345.1 Candidatus Zixiibacteriota bacterium
GGTAATCAAGCTCCGGTTTTAGCTTCTATCGGTGCCCAAGCTGGTACTGAAAATATTCTATTAAGTTTTGGAGTATCAGCAACTGATCCGGATGGAACTCTTCCAATCCTGACAACTTCACTGCTTCCTTATGGTGCATCTTTTACTGATAACGGTGATGGCAGTGGATCATTTGATTGGACACCTGATTTTGCACAAGCAGGTATTTATGATATTACTTTCTACGCTTCCGATGGTGTTTTGATTGATAGTGAAATTGTGTCAATTACCGTTAACGATGGTGGTAATCAAACACCTATATTAACTGCTATTGGTGCTCAATCTATAACTGAAAACAATTTGTTAAACTTTGCTGTATTTTCAGTAGATGCTGACAGTACAATTCCGTCATTGTCAACTTCGGTTTTACCGTTTGGTGCCTTGTTCACAGATAACGGTGATGGTACTGGAGAGTTTGATTGGACACCGGACTTTTCACAACAGGGAATATATGATATAGTTTTCTATGCTACTGATGGCGTTGCTATTGACAGTGAGATTGTAACCATAACTGTGAACGATGCCGGTAATCAATCACCAATTTTAAGTACAATAGGTGCTCAATCTATTTCTGAGAATAATAATTTGAATTTTGATATATTCGCTATTGATCCTGATAGTACAATTCCGACCTTTACAACATCTACTCTTCCGACCGGTGCTGGTTTTGTGGACAATGGTGATGGTTCCGGTACTTTTGACTGGACTCCTGATTTCAATCAGGATGGGGTTTATGACGTTACATTTTATACAACTGATGGTATTTTGATAGATAGTGAAATTGTAACCATAACAGTTACTACCACCAACCAAACCCCTGTTGCCGACGCCGGCATTGATTTGTTTGATTTGCCAGCCGGACAATTGGTTATTCTTGATGGAACCAGTTCGTATGATCCGGATGGTGGATTAGTAAATTATAACTGGCAACAGATTAGCGGAGCGTTTGTGACTTTGTCGGATAATACTGTTGCTCAGCCAACTTTCACACCAACTGTTATTGATATTTATCTGTTTGAATTAACGGTCGATGACGGCACAGCTTTTTCGACACCTGATACGGTTGAAATAAATATTATTTCCGGAGCCCCTCCAGAAGCTGTTGCTGATTTGAGCATTCAAATTGTGGGCGATGAAATTCAATTAAACTGGAGCGAGATAACAATAGATACCGACGGTCTTCCGGCTACTATCGACAGATATGTAATCTACCGTGGTACATCGGCTTACTTTACTCCTACACCTGTAGATTCTATCGGGACAACCGATAATTTAACAATGACATTTACTGATGATGATATCAATGGTGCCAATGTGGTTGGTGATACTGCAATTCAGTATTTTTATACTGTTCAAGTTGTGAATTTCCTCGAAAATCGTTCGGCTTACTCAAATCGAGTTGGTGAATATGATTATGGTTTAACGGTAACTTCAACTACAAACTATAATTTGATTGGGGTACCATTTACAAATTCTGGCATAACTAATGCTGATGAACTTATTACCGCTATTGGTAATTCAAATGTTTTAACTGTTAATAATTATGTAGTTTCCTCGCAAAGTTTCCAATCACGGTTTGCCGCCGGTTTTGGAACAAATTTTAGTGTTGCTGCCGGAGGAATATATCAAGTAAATGCGGCGACGGATACAATCTTCTCAGTTGCAGGTAATGTTCCAGTTTCGGGAAGTATTAGCTATCCAATAAATATTACAGCTACTACTAATTTTAATTTTATAATGATTCCGTTTGAATATGAAACCAGTTTCAGCGTTGCACAAGATGTTATCAACTCTGTACCTGGGCTTTTCAATACATTAAATAATTTTGTGAGTAATTCACAAAGTTATGTATCTCGCTTTGCGGCGGGATTTGGTACAAACTTTGTGGTTGAGGCAGGTAAGCCTTACCAGGCAAATGTCGCTGAGGCAGGAACATTTCCTGCGCCATGATAAGGGAGAAGAAATTTATGAGTTTGGGAAATATTATTTTTATTATATTTGGAGGAAAAACAGTGCGTTCTAATAACAAAGTACCAAAGGTACCTAAATGGTCAATGCTCTCGTTGTTCATAATTTTGATTATGTCCACAAGTGCGTTTGCCCAAGGTTCTATTTTTGGTATTGTAGCTAATTCTGATTTATCAACCCCGGCTAATGGAGAAGTTACATTTGTCGGTTATCTGGATGATACTGATGAAGAAATTCGGATAGAATCATCTGACGGTGCTGGTTATGATGCCGGAAACTGGTTTGATGATTTTCAGAATTATCTCACCGAAGCTCCTGGGAATCCATATGATTACCATTTCTATAATACTGCTAATGGTGATGGTTTCCAGTTATCAAAATTGATTCCAAATAATTCCTTCCAACAGGAAAATATTTTATTAGCCTCTATTGCATGGCCTGCAACTCCCGTTGGAATAAGTGGAGTTACTCTTTCCGGATCATCGGTTTTGATAACATGGAACGAAACAGTCGGTAATACCTATCATGTTTATCGTCGTTTGGCTATTTCAAATGGATCGTTCTTTAGAATTGATGATCCAACTGGTTCTTTGAGTAACCCGGGTATAGCTGATAGTGTTTTCATAGATAATACAGTTGATGGTTCAAGTTCTTATGATTATCTCATTATTGCCGAAGATATATCCGGCAATTTATCACCCCACTCTACTATTGTTACGGTTAACTCAAGTATTACCGATACTCCAATTTTAACCAGTGTTGATCCTAACTCCGATGTTATTCAAGGTGGTTTGCTTATAAATCTTTATGGTTCTGGTTTTGATCCTTCCGGAGTGGATATTCAATTTGGTTCTCAAGTTGTAACGGCAACTGTAGTATCTCCCTTTCATTTGACTATGACAACTCCTCCTGCTACTGCTGGAACAATTGATGTTTATGTAACAAACACAACTTCTCTTTCTGCTTCGAATACTTTAGTTGGTGGTTTTACTTATGATGCTAATACAGAACCTGTCTTGGCTGTTATAGGTGCTCAACAAATAACCGAAGGTGTTTTACTTCAGCTTAATACTTCCGCTACCGATATTGATGGACATATTCCGGCGATGACCAGTTCCGCACTGCCTGGTACCGCTACTTATGTTGACAATGGTGATGGTACCGGACAATTTAACTGGACACCAACTTATGTTGATGCCGGTATTTATAATGTCACTTTTTATGCTACCGATGGACTGGTTCCTTCGCTTGTAGATTCCGAACAAGTTCAAATTACGATTCTTGAAGCTGGCAACCAGACTCCGGTTTTGGCTTCTATTGGTGCTCAAGGTGGTACTGAAAATATTTTATTAAGTTTTGCAGTTTCAGCAACAGACCCAGATTTAACTACGCCAATACTTACAACATCAGCCCTTCCAACTGGCGCAACTTTTGTAGATAACGGCGATGGTACCGGACAATTTAACTGGACTCCTGATTTTACTCAATCTGGAACTTACGATATTACTTTCTCAGCCTCGGATGGCACTTTGCAAGATGATGAAATCGTAACAATTACAATAAACGAAGCCGGCAACCAGACTCCGGTTTTGGCTACTATCGGTGCTCAAGCTGGTACCGAAAATATTTTATTAAGTTTTGCAGTTTCAGCTACCGATGTTGATGGCACTATTCCTGCTTTGACTACATCACTGTTACCGACCGGTGCAACCTTTATTGATAACGGTGACGGCACCGGACAATTTGACTGGACTCCTGATTTCACTCAATCTGGAACTTACGATATTACTTTCTCAGCCTCGGATGGCACTTTGCAAGATGATGAAATCGTAACAATTACAATAAA
>QNAD01000251.1 GCA_003641345.1 Candidatus Zixiibacteriota bacterium
CCATTTGTCGCTTCTGCCAGACTTAAATCAACTTCGGTTTTAGACAAGGCAACTTTAATTTCTATCGCCTGCTCAATCACTAATCTTGATTGTTCATCAAAATCAACAGTTTTATTTTTAATTTGAAATTCTTCTAATATTTTTCGATTTATATTCAAATTTTTGTTAACTTCTTCTAAGCGACTCTCGAAAAACTTTTTCTTATTTTTTGCTTTTTCCGTTATAACTTCCCTGCTTAAACTATCCAGCCCATTTACAAACGCATTTGTTAAATCGGCAGCTATTTGTGGGTTTTTATCTTCAACTTCCACCACCAACAAGCCTTCTTCGGTATTCTCAATAACAGTATGAGATAAAAGAGCCTCAAAAGTTTCTATATACGTTTCGGTTTGATATCTTTCCATCAAATTAAAATAGTCGATAATAGGATAAGTAATTGATCTGCTTTCTAAAATTTTAGCAAATACATCACTGGTAGTTGTCATAGAAACCAAATCCAACCCTGAGATTCCTTCGGAAATACTAATAACCGATGGGGTTTCTTTCTCCGGTGGTAAAATAATTGCTGATGCTTTATACCATTTTGGCAAAATCAATGAAATAATAACAGACACAGCTGTTAAAATTATTACAAAACTGAGTATAAATTTTTTACGTTTTGCAAGCAGTTCTAAAAACAGCCAAAAGTTTCTGTTTTGTTCAATCGGGCTTTGATTATTCAATTCAAATATTTCCAAACACTTTATATTTCAATCTTTTACACAGGCACAGAAAAGTAGAATAGCAATATAGGTTGGAATTGTCAACTTGATAAATATTGAGAAAAACCTAATTTTAGGTACTTTTTATATAAAATTTTGCTAAATTACTTTGTAAATTGAAAGAAATAAAATGAATCGTTTTGCTACTTATTTAAAACAAAAAGATTTACTGATACCTTTATATTATTGGTCTGTTTTTTTAATTATATATATTTTATTATTTCAATTATTTCCGGGTAAATTTTATTCACTTGCAAGTTATCTAACTCAATGGGACGGGGAACATTATCTTTCAATTGCACGGGACGGTTACCAAATGTACCCATGTACTCAGAATATATCATTCACCTGTGGCAATATTGGCTGGTTTCCATTTTATCCTTTAGTAGGTAAAGTTATTTCATACACAGGATTAAATCATCAGTATTCATTAATTTTAGTTAGCTGGTTAAGTTTATTAGGGGCGATGATAATTCTGTATCGTTTGGTTATACTGAAATTCGATAAACAAATTGCGATTGCATCTTTGTTGAGTTTAATCTTCTTCCCTGTATCATTTTATTTTATGGCAATATTCCCCTACGCTTTCTTTTTGCTAATTGTTACTTCAATATTTTACTGTATAGAAATAAAAAAACTAATTTGGGTAATACCATTAACGGGAATTTTGGCTGTTACTTATCCATCAGGTTCAATTATCGGATTTGTTTTGTTGTACCAACTAATAAAAGAATGGAAAAATTATAATCTTTCAGAAAAATTATCTTTAATTTCAGCGATGATTGCAATTGGTGTGGCAATCATGATTTATTTTTCTTATTACTGGTACAAATTTGATAATTTCTTCCAATACCTGGATTTTCAATCACAACCATATTATGCACACCGTATGAGATTCCCTCTAATCACAATTTACGAGGCACTAAGTCACCTGCGAATTATTCAAGCAGTACCAATATCAATTATATTTGCCACTGTCAGCGTATTAATATTTTACTCAAGAAAGATACCTGCCAGTTGGCAGATTTATATGTTCGGAATTTTATTATTTACACCTACGATGGGGACATGTGCCTGTTATTACCGTCATATATTGGTGGCATTTCCACTTTTTGCGATGATTGGTTTATCGTATCGCTCCCCTAAACGTAAATATTTATTTTTACTTTACCTGATTGTTGGAGCATCTTTGATGTGGCTTGTATTTTTAGATCGTTTTAAAACTGGCTTACTGATGTAAATTATTTAACGACCTTAAAATCAAAATCAAACTCTAACGTATCGGTGATTTCCAGCTCATTACTTATCCAACTAATGACTCTATCACCTTTAAATTCTAAAGAGCTATCGGAAAATTCTGCTTCAAATTCTCCATTAGGCAGTCTTTTGCTATCACAATTTTCACCCATAGATGCTTTCAATGTAAGTGTAATAAAACCCGTTTGGGTATTTACTTCGATAGTACCGGTGGAACTGCAAAGCTTGGATTGATTCCCGTTAATATTCAGAGTATAAGTATTATCAGTAATAAGTAAAATAACCGAATCAGTATAAGATATCCTATAATCATAGATTGGGGGAGCATAACTTTTGGTAAAAACCATACGGCCGATATATTGGTCAGCCAAATCAACAACAGTATTTGAGTCGGTTGGATTGTTAGTATCAGAACAACTAACTGCAAGCATGAAGCTTAAAAACATAATAATAATAAAACACTTCATATTTTAATCTCACCCTATAAATACCTTTACCCACTAAACGAATGCAAAACTAAAACATCAAAATCTATTTACTAAAAAACCATAGATTAAGATTGTGCTAATTCATGGTGTGATTTCTTGTCTTCTTTTTCACTATAACCGACTGCGGCTTTAATGAAATCTCTAAAAAGCGGATGAGGTCTTGTTGGTCTTGATTTTAATTCCGGATGAAATTGAACTCCGATAAACCAAGGGTGATTTGATATCTCTATCATTTCTACCAAACGACTATCAGGCGATAGACCACTTAATGTCATACCGTTTTCAATAAGTAAATCACGATAAGCATTGTTGAATTCGTAGCGATGGCGATGTCTTTCTGAAATTTCTTTGGTGCCGTAAGATTCCAGCGATTTTGTATTGTCAGCTACAATACATTTGTATGCTCCAAGCCTCATTGTCCCACCCATATCGCTTACACCTTCCTGGTCAGCCATAAGATGAATAACAGGATATTTAAGTTCCCGATAGAATTCAAAACTATGAGCACCTTTTAAACCACACACATTTCTGGCATATTCTATGACAGCACATTGCATCCCCAGACAAATTCCTAAAAACGGAATATTGTTTTCACGGACAAATTTAATAGCCTCTATTTTCCCTTCAACTCCCCGCTCTCCAAAACCACCGGGGATTAATAAGCCATCGACATCTTTAAGAAATTTTTCGGCACCATTATGTTTAATATCTTCCGAACTAACCCAGATAAGTTTCACTTCGGCATCATTGTGTACTCCTGCATGAACAAATGATTCGATAATTGATTTATAGGCATCCTTGAGCATTACATACTTACCGCAAATACCAATCTTAATTACCCTTGATGGATTATTTATTTTATTTACCATCACCCGCCAATCCTCAATTTCAGGAGCAGGTAGATCCCAGCCAAAATGGTCGCATACAATATCATCAACACCCTGTTCACAGAAATTGACCGGTATCTTGTAAATAGTGGAAACATCCTCTTCGGCTATAACATTTTTCGATGGAACCGAACAGAACAATGAAATCTTCTGTCTCAACTCATCGCTAATCCTTTGAGCCGACCGACATAAAAGCATATTTGCCTGAATACCAATTTCTCTAAGTTCTTTAACAGAATGCTGAGTAGGCTTGGTTTTAAATTCTCCCGCAGTAGTAATATATGGCACAAAAGTAACATGAATAAACATCGTGTTCTCAAGCCCTTCTTCCTGTCCCATCTGACGAATAGCTTCTAAAAACGGAAGAGATTCAATATCACCAACAGTACCGCCGATCTCGGAAATAACCACATC
>QNAD01000252.1 GCA_003641345.1 Candidatus Zixiibacteriota bacterium
TTTTGTTCATCAACCTTAGATTATCTTTCAGGAAAATAAACGAAAGGTAAAAAGTGGTCAGAGGAATAAAGTTCTGTTTAATATTTTATTTTATTTTTTTTGCAATGAATATTTCAGTATATGCAGAACCGCGTGGAGAGCAGATTATAACTTATTCAAATTTCAGATATGTAAGGCATATTGCCGCTTCGTTAAAATATGTTTATTTTGCCACTTCACGAGGGATTATTGTTTTCAATAAAATGGAAAAACGATGGGAAGAACCGTTAACCGGAGCGGACAATATTGACAATACTGATATTCATAAAATCTGGGTTGATAAATTTGATGAAAATTTATTTATTGAAACCGGAAGTTTCATTTATGAATATGATTTTTTTCTGGAAAAATGGTTTTCTCAGACAGAGCTTGATAACTTTGAATTGGATTATAAACATATCCGTCTTGATGAGATGATGCATCCCCCCGAGGGATATATATATACTGCAAAAGAAACTTTGGTCGATTCTTACGGCCAAAAATTTTACATTAATGATGCTATTGATGATAACTCTGGTGAGATTTGGATTGGTAGCTGGGGATTAGGACCTATTAAAGGTTCAGGTATCTCCGGATATATGGAATTTATGCCTTTTGGGCTGTTGCAAAATAATGTAAATACTATTTATAATGATTCGGGTAATTTATGGATTGGTGGACTTTTAACTGATACGTACCCGGAAGGGATTACAGTTTTTAACCCTGATGAGCAATCATTTAAACAAATAGAATTCAGCACTGACAAATTTTTTCCATACAATAATATAAATAGTATTATCAGATATAATGATTATATGGCAATAGGTAGCTCTGATGGAGTTTTCTTTTATGATTCGGATAATGAAGTGATTTCTCATCAATATAATTCATCTGAAGGATTATTTAATACGGAAGTACTATCTTTAATTAGCATAGGAGATTCCTTATTCGTAGGGACCGAAGAAGGGCTTTCACTTCTTACAAACAAAGGACATTCAGGTCAATTAGTTATTCCATCAAAATTTTTAATGCATTCTATTTATGATTTTGAAAAAATTGATGATTATTTATGGATTGCAACTTCCGACGGGATATATCGGCTTAATTTGAAAACCGAAAAACTCCAACAGTTTCATGATAAAGATTCTTTTATTTTTAATGATGTTTTTCAGATAGAAAGATATGAAAACAATCTGTTTTTTGCCACAAACAATGGTATTCTCAGATTAAATTTAGAAACTGCGGAAACAAAAATAATATATACATATTCATCAAAATTGATTTCTCACTCATTGGCGGTAAATGGTGAAATTGTTGTTACCGGTGCTGATCAGGGCATGACTATTATTTTCTACAACGAAAACCCGATAGTTTCTAGAACATTTACCACAAATGACGGTTTACCATCGGATTATATCTTTCATTTGGAATTAGACGGCGATTTTATTTGGATTGGAACTGATGCCGGTTTGAGCAATTTTTGGTGGAGCGACCCCGATAGAATTTATTGATTTTTCATTTTGAAGTTGAATCTTGATTTGGCATTGATTAATATTTAATATTATATTAATACTTTAAGAGATAAATATGAAATTTAAATTATTTAAAAATACCTGGATTAAAATTTTTGCTCTTATATTGGGTTTTCTGCTTTGGCTTCATGTTGCCACTGAAAAAACATATAACCATGAGATAAATCTGCCTATTTCAGATATTGTTCTAAAAGATAATCTAAGTTTAGCAAGCGAAATCCCAGACTCGATAACTGTCGTGGTAAATGCAACTGGCAAACAGCTTCTTAGAAAAAAATGGCGTTCACGAGGGCTACGCATTAATGCTTCTCAATTCCAAGCAGGCAGGCAAAACCTTACTCTTTCTATCAATAATACTTTCCTTACAATCAGCGAAGATGAAATAACTCTTGATAAAATAATCTCTCCAACATCTTTACAAATCTATATTGACAAAAAATTAGATAAAAAAATAAAAGTAATTACCGATCTGACAACATTTCCAGACCCTAACTATGCTGTTGATAAAATAACAGCCCCAATACCAGATGAAATTACCATTACCGGACCAAGAATGCTTATCAGAAAAATTGATTCCATCAAGACTGAACACCGCTTACTAACCGGACTCAGGAACGACATCACATTAAATCTTCCTCTGGTTCCACCGAAGGGTAGCCATATTTTTATTGAACCAGATTCGGTCACTATAAATATTTCTGTTGTTCCGGTCAAAACAAAATTGTTTGAATCAATTCCGGTTGTAATTTATAATAGTCCTTCAGACAAAACATTTAACGTAGAACCTTCTTCAATTAAATTGGAACTGACCGGTTCTCCCGGAGAAATAGATCGAATCAGTTCCGATATAATTACAGCCTCTATTGATTATCTGCAAATAGACAGCAATAATTTTGCACCAATCAAAGTTGTTTGCCCCCCACGCTTTATTGTTAAAAATCAATCCAATAAACAAGCTAAGATTTTAATAAAAGAATGATTACTCTCGGAATTGAAACCTCATGCGATGAGACTTCATGTGCTATTGTAAAAGATGGACGGAAGATTTTATCTAATATTATATACACTCAAGCTGAGCATCAGAAGTTTGGAGGGGTTGTCCCCGAAGTTGCATCGCGTGCTCATGTTAAAAAAATAATTCCGGTTTATAAGCAATGCTTAATTGAAGCAAACGTAGATATTTCTAATATTGACCTGATTGCCGCCACAATGGGACCTGGTTTGGTTGGTCCTCTTTTAGTAGGTCTTACTTTTGCCAAAGGTTTGGCTTTTGCAACAGGCAAAAAATTCATTCCGGTTAATCATATCGAAGGACATCTGGCGGCAAATATTTTAGAGCATCCCGAACTGGATAAACATCACCTAACCCTGATTGTTTCAGGTGGACATACTATGCTTGTAGAAGTAAAATCTTTTGGTGAATACGAGCTTCTCGGACAAACTAAAGATGATGCCGCTGGCGAAGCATTTGATAAAGTTGCTAAAATAATGGGGTTAGGATACCCCGGCGGTGTAGCCGTTGATAAACTCGCTATGCAAGGTAATTCAAATTATTTTAAATTCCCTCGTCCTCTTATTCATGAACAGAGTTATAAATTCTCATATTCCGGCTTAAAAACTGCAGTACTATTACATATAAAAAAATTATCTGAACAAGAATTTGAAACCAATAAAGCTAATATTGCCGCCTCATTTCAGGAAGCCGCAGTTGAAGTTCTCGTAAAAAAAACAATCAAAGCCGCAAAAGATAAAAACATCAAACATATTACTCTCTCAGGCGGAGTTGCCGCAAATAGTCGCCTTCGTTCTATGATGACCGAACAATGCCAATCAAACAAGCTTCGCTTGTTTTATCCGTCGATAGAACTCTGTACTGATAATGCGGCTATGATTGCAGCGGCTGGAACTTATAATTATGAAAAAAACGGTGCCGGTGAATTTATTGCCAATGCCGTTCCCTATCTTAAGCTAATCAATCAACCTAAGACATAGAAAAGACAGTAGCCAAAAAGGCGGAATTACTAAAGAGTTCCGCTCACAAGACAATATCTACAAAAAAAATCCCAAACTGTTTCATTTATCCATGTCATTCCTGCGAAAGGGCTTGTTGAAAAAGTCTCTATTTTTTAAGTAGATTCATTTATATTTATGATAAGTTGATACAGATGAATATTGTCGAAGATACTTTTTCAATAAGCTCATTGGGAATATAAACAAATACCGAAATAAACCGTTAATAAAAAAATGAAAAA
>QNAD01000253.1 GCA_003641345.1 Candidatus Zixiibacteriota bacterium
AGAAATAGAAAAGATAAAAAAAGATATTTGGCTGGAGATGAATTTTAACCTTACAGCACTGGAAAAGATCAGAATATTTAACCATTTCTTCTACGATGTTCATCAGTTTAAAATCTCTTACGATTTTAAAATACAGAATACCTTTCTGAATAATATTCTCTCAAAAAAAACAGGTAATCCAATTTCTCTCGGAATGCTTTATGCCTTTTTTGCCCAACAATCCGAATTACCTGTTTTCGGTGTCAATGCAGGTAATAAATTTCTACTGGCATATCTCGATGCACCTATTTATAAGGTCGCCGATATTCAGAAAAATAATGTTCTATTTTACATTGACCCGTCAAACAACGGAAATTTATTGGACACAAATACCGTAGAATCTACCCTGTTAAACGAAAATAAGGTAAAGGAAACAAAAGATATCAAACCGTTCAGAAATCTATTCTTCATCCGCTATTGGCTAACTTACAGTATTGTAATGTTTCAAAAACTCGGTTATCAGGATAAAGTGGAAGAACTTCAACTTGTCTGGAAATCTTTTGTTGAATATGCTATGAGTGTGGAATAAATTAATAATTATCAATTGGGAATTGTTAATTAAAGACAAACCACTTGCAATTTATTTTAGACAAAAGTGAAAAATCAGCAATAATTTCTAATATTTTTCTACTTTTGCACGACAAGAAAAAATAAAATAAAAAAATGGAACTACCTTTTGCAGAATCGTACAAAATCAAAGTCGTTGAACCTCTGTACAAAAGTACACGACAAGAACGCGAACAATGGCTAAAAGATGCCAAATACAATGTTTTTAATTTAAGAAGCCATCAGGTTTTTATAGATTTGCTTACCGACTCAGGAACCGGTGCAATGAGTCAATTCCAATGGTCAGAGATGATGAAGGGCGACGAGAGTTATGCCGGAGCCGAATCGTATTTTAAACTAAAAGAAGCCATCAGAGATATTCTGGGTTTTGACTATTTTTTGCCTACACATCAAGGACGAGCAGCCGAAAATGTACTATTTTCCGCCTTGGTAAAAGAAGGCGATGTGGTTCCCGGCAATGCTCATTTCGACACCACTAAAGGACATATCGAATTTCGTAAAGCAGAAGCCATAGATTGCACCATTGACGAAGCATACGATACAGATACAAACCACCCGTTTAAAGGCAATCTGGATTTAAATAAGTTAGAAGCCATTTACAAAAAATACCCGAAAGAAAAAATACCGTTTGTGGTAGTTACTGTTACCTGTAATACTTCCGGTGGACAACCCGTTTCCATTGAAAATCTGAAACAGGTTTACGAACTATCGCACCAATACGGTGTCAAGGTACTATACGATTCCGCTCGTTTTGCCGAAAATGCGTATTTTATCAAACTTCGCGAAAAAGGATACGAAAATAAGACTATCCGAGAGATTGTTGCCGATATGTTCAAGTATGCCGATATGATGACAATGAGCAGCAAAAAAGACGCTATCGTCAACATGGGTGGATTCATCGGAATGAAAGACGAAGCCACTTTTGATAAAGCCAAAATGTTCAACATTATTTTTGAAGGATTTATTACTTACGGCGGTATGTCGGGACGCGATATGGCTGCCTTGGCACAAGGACTTTACGAAGGTACCGAATTTGATTACTTGGAAACACGCGTTAGGCAAGTAGAATATCTCGGCAATCAACTGATAGATTATGGTATTCCGATTCAAAAGCCTATCGGCGGACATGCTATCTTTGTTGATGCTGACAAGTTCTTGCCTAATGTCCCGAAAGCACAATATCAGGCACAGACACTTGCATTGGAACTCTATCTTGAATCCGGCGTTCGAGCAGTTGAAATTGGTACACTCCTTGCCGACCGTGACCCCGTAACCCGTGAAGACCGTTATCCGAAATTGGAGTTTATGCGGATGGCAATTCCGCGTCGTGTCTATACCAATAATCACATGGATGTAGTAGCAGCAGCACTGAAAAATGTGTATGGCCGCAGAAACGAAATTACAACGGGCTATAAAATTCTAAAAGAAGCTCCTATTATGCGGCATTTCTCAGTTGAACTAGCAAAAGTTTAAAATTAGTTAAAAACATAAAGTTCCTAAAGTTTGTAAAGTCAAAAGAATATAAATCTTAGTTCTCTTTAGGCACTTAAAAAATATAATTTTATGGTGACAAAAGAGTTGATAAACCCAAAAACCATTGTTGTCATCGGTGGTTCCAACACGATTCAAAAACCAGGTGGCAAGGTTTTAAAAAACCTGATTGATAACGGATTTGATACAAATAATTTGTTTACTGTCAATCCGAAAGAGGATAATATTCAAGGTATTAAAACATTTAAGTCGGTTGAAGACCTGCCGCAAGTTGATTTGGCTATCATTGCCATTGCGGCAAAATATACGGTGGACACCATTCGTATCCTGGCAGAACAAAAAGACACCAAGGCATTTATCATACTGTCGGCGGGCTACAGCGAGGAAAGCGAAGAAGGTGCCAAACTGGAACACGAGATTGTTGATATCATCAACAGAAACAACGGATCACTTATCGGTCCTAACTGCATCGGTGTGATGAACTACAACTACGCCGGTGTGTTTACCACCCCCATCCCAAAACTTGACCCGCAAGGCGTTGATTTCGTCTCCGGCTCCGGAGCTACGGCAGTTTTTATTATGGAAGCAGGTATTCCCAAAGGACTAAAGTTTGCCAGTGTCTATTCCGTAGGCAATAGTGCTCAGTTGGGCGTGGAAGATATTTTGGAATACATGGATAAATCATTTGATCCAACTACCAGTCCGAAAGTTAAGTTGCTGTATTTGGAATCCATCAAGAAACCGAAAAAACTGCTTAAACACGCTCAATCATTAATACGAAAAGGAGCCAAGATTGCCGCCATCAAATCGGGAACATCCGAAGCCGGCAGTCGTGCTGCCTCGTCGCATACGGGAGCATTGGCAGGTTCTGATGTCGCCGTTGATTCACTTTTTCGTAAGGCAGGCATTGTCCGCTGTTATGGTCGCGAAGAGTTGACCACCGTGGCTTCGGTATTTATGCACCCAGAAGTTACCGGAAAAAATATTGCCATCATTACACATGCCGGCGGTCCTGCCGTGATGCTCACCGACACGCTGTCGAACAACGGATTGTCCGTGCCACATATCGAAGGTAAAAAAGCGGATGCGTTACTCGAAAAGCTATTCCCCGGCTCTGCCGTGGGCAACCCCATTGACTTTTTGGCTACCGGCACCGCCGAGCAACTGGGACACATCATTGATGCTGTAAACAACGATTTTGACAATATTGATGCGATGGTCGTCATTTTCGGCAGCCCGGGATTATTTGATGTGTATGATGTTTACGAGTTGTTGGACGAAAAAATGAAACACACAAAAAAGCCGATTTTCCCCGTATTACCATCCATTATCAATGTAAAAGACGAGATACAGTTCTTTATTGACAAAGGCAGAATTGCTTTTACCGACGAAGTTATTTTTGGACAAGCATTTGCCAAAATGGTAAACAACCAAATGCGTAATAAAATATTAGCAAATGCCGGCAATGACAATATAACCGTGGAGACAGCAGCCATCCGCCAAATTATTGATAATACAAATATTGACGGTTACCTCAGTCCTGAAAAAGTTCAGACACTACTCGATGCTGCCGGAATCACCCGTGCCGGAGAAGAAGTTGCTACAAAAAAATCTGATGCCATTGCCAAAGCGAAAAAATTGGGTTATCCTATTGTGATGAAAGTGGTCGGTCCTGTTCACAAATCAGATGTTGGCGGCGTAA
>QNAD01000254.1 GCA_003641345.1 Candidatus Zixiibacteriota bacterium
GTAAACCTTGAAAACGGGAAACAATTTACAGTTATTGCAGAAAACCTCTCGTCGGAAAATTTCTATATTCAAAAAATGCAACTGAACGGAAATGATTATAACAAATTTTATTTGAATTACAACGATATTGTTAATGGCGGCGAACTGATATTTGTGATGAGTAACAAGCCAAATAAATTACTAGGTGTCAGTATTGATTCAGCTCCGCCGTCGGCAGTTAGTGACAACTTGATTTTGCCGACACCATATAATAATGTAAAACGGCGGATATTTACCGATTCTGTTAGCATAAAACTTTTTTCGATAATTCCCGGGGCTAAGATTTTTTATTCCGAAAATGGAAGCGACTCCGTTGCCGGATTCAAGAAATATGTTCATCCGTTGTTAGTCACCAAAACAACAAAAATCCGTTATTTTGCTCGAAAGGAAGGATATTCCGACAGTAAAACAGGGTATGTGAATTTATACAAATTTTCGACAGGCAGGAGTATTCGGTTAAAATATCCGCCACATCCACAATATACAGGCAGTAGTGATTCTGCATTAATTGATGGTATTTTGGCAGAAGACAATTTTCGTCTTGGTGGGTGGCAGGGTTTTTATGGTGTGGATTTAGATGCCGTTATTGATTTGGGAAAACCTATGAAAGTGACCGAGATTTCCGCCGATTTTCTGCAAGATGTTAATTCGTGGATTTTTATGCCGGAGTATGTATTGTATGAATTTTCTGTTGACGGTAAATCGTTTATTCCGTTGCCCAAAGTGAAAAATCCGGTTGCCGAAGACGATTGGACAGTTATTAGAAACGGTTTTACAAGCCGGTTTTATCCGAAAAAAATCCGATATATTCATATTGTCGGCAAAACAAAAAAATATTGTCCCGAATGGCATAAAGGACATGGTAACCAATTATTTATTTTCTGTGATGAAATTACCATAAAATGAAACCGTCATCAAACCGTATTGCTCTGATAATCATCACCACATTGTTTTTTATGTGGGGTTTCATTACTTCAATGAATGATATTTTGATTCCGTATCTGAAAAAAGTTTTTGAATTATCGCGGGCACAATCAATGTTAGTGCAATTTTCCTTTTTTACTGCTTATTTTATCGGTTCGTTGATTTATTTTTTTTTCTCGGTAACCACAGGAGATCCGATTGCCAAAATCGGTTATAAAAAAAGTATTATTGCCGGTTTAGTGCTTTCGGCGTTGGCGTGTGTCGGATTTTATCCGGCAGCGGAAATGAAAGTTTACGGCCTCTTTCTGGCGGCTTTATTTGTGCTTGGGTTGGGGTTTACCATTCTGCAAATTGCTGCCAATCCGTATGTGTCTCGCCTTGGTAATCCTGAAACGGCATCGGGCAGATTGAACCTGTCGCAAGGATTTAATTCGTTGGGAACGACTTTGGCGCCAATCATTGGTGGTTATTTGGTGTTTCATTTTTTTGCACAAGTCGGGCAGCCGCTTTTGGATAAATTGGGACAACCTGTTTTGACGGAAGCAGGTACAATTATTTCCAAAACAAGTGTTCAAATACCGTATTTGATTTTTGCCGGCGTATTTTTGTTATTGGCAGTGGTTTTTGCTATGATGCAATTGCCAAAAATTGTTGGTGAAGGTAGTATTCCCAAAAAAGCGGGGGCACTGCGTTATACACATTTGGTACTGGGAATGGTGGCTATTTTCTTTTATGTAGGTGCTGAAGTCAGTATTGGCAGTGTGATTATTAATTTTTCCAACGAACTTTTAGGATTTACCGAGATGAAAGCCAAAACATTTCTAGCTCTTTACTGGGGTGGTGCGATGATAGGGCGATTCCTTGGAGCTATTTCGCTTGGCAGCAACAAAACAAACACAACTAAGTTTCTGTTGATGGGATTAACCGGCATTGCAGGCTTCGGATTAATTTATTTTGCCATTTATATCGAAAATGGTTTGGCAATCAAAGAAATTTTGCCATTTCTTATTTTTATCGGTTTAAATCTGATTGCTTTCCGTATGGGTAATTCAAAACCGGCGAAGACGCTATTTATTTTTGCCATCGTGATTTTGCTGCTGCTGTCCGTTACTATGGCTACCGGCAGTATGATTGCTCTGTGGTCACTCATTGCCATCGGATTGTTTAATTCTATTATGTGGTCTAATATTTTTACGCTTGCCATTCGCAATTTGGGTGTTTATACCGGACAGGGGTCTTCGCTGTTGGTGATGATGATTTTGGGCGGTGCCCTTCTACCTTTTTTTCAGGGATTTATTGCCGATTGGTTAGGTGGATACCATAATTCTTTCTTTGTTCCGATGATTGCGTATCTTTACCTTGCCTATTATGGATGGAAAGGTTATAAAAGTAAAACTGATTTAAAATAATATTCTATATGGCTCAAAATAATTTACTTATGAATTGTTGCAAAAAACTATCTTATTAATTCTTTCCTTAAAAAACTGACTTATGATTCTTTATCCCAATGCCAAAATAAATATCGGACTGAAGATCTTGAATAAACGACCTGATGGTTACCATAATATCTCATCAATATTTTATCCTGTGAGATTATCTGACATCCTGGAGTTTTTGCCTTCTTCTACCGGCAAATTTACATTTACACAAACAGGTATTACTATTCCTGGAGATTCTTCCGACAATTTGTGTGTTAGGGTTTACGAGTTTTTTAAAGAAACATACCGGATTCCCGTATTGAAAATTTATTTACACAAAATAATCCCAACACAGGCAGGATTGGGTGGGGGGTCATCGGATGCCGCATTTTTGATTAAAGGTATCAATGAATATTTTAATTTGGATTTGTCCGTAGCAAAAATGAAAGAGATTGCCTTACAATTCGGCAGTGATTGCCCGTTTTTTATCGAAAACAAACCTGCTGTTGCTTCCGGCAAAGGAGAAATATTACATCCGTTTGATTTGGATTTATCCGCATACCATATTATAATAGTAAAACCACATATTGCAATTTCCACGGCAATGGCTTATGATTCAATAAAACCAAAGGAAAATCCAATTGATTCAGAGAGTTTACAAAAGCAATCTGTCGGCAATTGGCAAAGCGTTGTAGAAAATGATTTTGAATCGTTTACTTTCTCAAAATTTCCCGAACTAAAAGAAATTAAAGAGAACCTTTTGAGATATGGTGCTTTGTTTTCCCAAATGACCGGCAGTGGATCAGCTGTTTACGGTATTTTTAAAAAACGGCCGGAGATTCCTAATCACCTTTTTGCAAATTGTAAAGTTTTTTCAGATTTCTTTAATTAAAAACATGCAGCACATCATTACTAAAAGTAGTCCGATATTGTTTCAGAGGTGCTACGGCAGGCGATTTATTGACACTGCCATTATTGATAATAAACTCCGAACTGCAACACGGACAAACCAGTAAAAATGTATTAACCGAATCTACTGCTACCGAGCAACGGTCATCGGGTTGAAAACTACAACAACGGTCCATGGCAATAAAATTATCAGTGCTTTCTCTGTAAATAACAATACCGGCAACGCCGCCATAAACATATATAGAATTGCCTACTGCCTGTAAGTCTGCATACTGCGGGTCATTAATATTAATATAGAAATCAACTAAAGTGTCGGGAATGGGATTGTTTTTATCTTTACATGAATGAAAAGAAAAAAATACCAAAACGAAAAAAAGCAGTATTTTTAAAAAATCTTTTGTCATTTTTACGGTTTCAAAATTAAGATGAAATACTTAATAAAACTTGTTTTACTTCAAATAATTGTTTTCTCTTTGACAAATACTCCTGCTTTTGCTCAAACAGATAA
>QNAD01000255.1 GCA_003641345.1 Candidatus Zixiibacteriota bacterium
ACTTCCATGGCATATTCAGCCTCCTTATTATAAAGTCTGAATATACATTAACTGTACAGGATGTCATGATACATTGTGTACACTATGTTATGATACTATACAACCCTCCTCGCCTGCCCCAGCTTGTCAACCGACAGATTAGAAATGCAGGTTCACATTAAGCATAAATAAATCTACGCCAAACAGAAGCCAAGATTTTCTTATTTCTCTTTCATTTCAGATTTAGTCGTAATAGTAAATCATTAACAAAGACAAAGAAAACCTGAATTCCCGATCAAGGGTACTTATTGATAAACCCTCATTTCAGTTGTGTCGGGTCCTGATTCACCGAAGGTAAATTGTGACCCAACACTTAAGTAGTTATGATTAAAGAGCGGTAGGTCACAAAAATCTGTTTACACAGATTTTCAGGACCCATCGCAACATCTGTGAGACTTTTTCAACAAGCCCTCAAGGTCCAGAATTACAAATTTCGGTTTTGTCAACAACCCCTAAAGCTTGGAATAACAAAGATAAAAAAGAAAAAAACAAAAACAAAAGCTGGAATAGACAAGAATTTGCCGCAGTAGATAAAGCAATTTTTCCTATTTTCTTATTAACCTTAAAATTTTTGTAACTCTTTGGTCCTGCCGATAGTATATTATAGTATGATATATATTTTTGTAAGCATATTCATTTTAATTACGATTGTATCTCTTCTGAGAGTCAGGCTCAAATTTGAGTTTGGGACTGACAATAATCTATTATTTATAGGACTTGGGAAAACGGGACCTGAATTTGATTTTAAAAACAAAACTGGAATTATAAAATTTGCCGGCCTGAAATTGAAAAAATTTTCCTTTTTCAAGCCAAAAACTAAAAAGAAAACAAAACCGAAAATACTCAAAAAAGAAAAAACTAAACGAATACGTCCGTTTAGAAACATAGCAAAGATTCTCCCCAATATATTGAATTCTATCTGGAAATTCTTTATAGGTTTATTAAAATCCGTTATTGTAGAAGAATTTTCAGGGCAGGTAAAAGCCGGATTTGACAGTCCCGACAATACTGGACTACTCTTTGGTTATTATCAGGCAGCACTAAATGCGGTACCTTCGGTGATTGGCAGAGTAACTTATACGCCGGTTTGGGACGAAGCTAGTTTTAACGGGTCGGTAAGGGGTTCTTTTGCTTTACCAATGTACAAAATAATATTTCAAACTATTAAATTAGCGGTTTCACTACCGTTAAGAGATATCATGAAATTGGCGATAGGAAGAAAAGAAGGAGGCCAGGATGGCAAATAATGTAGTAGATATTTTAAAAGGTGTTGTCGGCGAGCTAAAAGATATCGCCCGCTCAGAAACTATAATAGGTGAACCTGTATCAATAGGGAAAACCACGGTGGTTCCGGTTGTAAAAATCTCGGTCGGATTTGGTGCCGGCGGCGGTCAGGGCGAAGAAAACCAAAAATCCGGATTCGGCGGCGGCGGTGGTGGTGGTGCCAGAATTGAGCCGGCTGGATTTATAATTATCGAAGAAACAAAAGTACGTTTTCTTGCCGCAGGTAAAGGCAAGTGGGACAATATCATAGAATCTATCCCGGGATTTGCTAAAAAAGTCGGAGAATGGACCAATAAATTAAAATCCGATAAAACCGATGAACCTGAGCATAAAGCTAAATCTAACAAAACTGAAAAATAATTACTCAAATTAAATCACTGCTGTCCGGTAAAAATAATAAAGAAACTGTATTTTGCCACTCTGGTTTACTATAGATATTTTATTGCCAGGTTACCCGATATACTCTTTGACCATCAGAGGCTTGTGGTTTATTGCCTTTAAATTTTAACATGATTTTTAATAAAGCATACCCAAAAAGAAAACCGCCCACGTGAGCCATCCAGGCAACACCACCTCCAGATGAACTGCTCATAACTACCATTAGTAGCTGATAAGCAAACCACATTCCAAGAACAAATTTGGCAGGTAGTTCAACAAACTGAATGAAAAAGAAAACTATCAAAACTGTCACTTTTGCTTTTGGATATAAAACCATATAAGCACCCATTACACCTGCAATAGCACCCGATGCACCAACTAAAGGAATCTGAGAATTAGGACCAAATAAAGTAAACAAAGAAATTGCTGAAAAACCGGCAACGATATAAAAAAGAATAAACCGCACTCGCCCAAAATAATCTTCCACATTATTACCATATATCCATAAAAAGAGCATATTTCCAATAAGATGCATCCATCCACCATGCATAAACATCGAAGAAATCATAGTAAAATAAGTCGAAGCAGGAAAATTAGGGGTTAGTTCCACTGAATTCCAAAATTCAAAAGGGATATATCCGTACTGAATCGTAAACCATTGAAACCCCTCACGTCCAAGCATCATCGAAAAAAGAAAAATTGCTGTATTAATAACAATAAGTGCAATTGTTAATATAGGTTTCCTAACGGTGGGAACATTATCTTTGATCGGGAAAAACAAACTATCTCCTATTTACAATTTTCTATTTTTTTCTGATATTTCTTTTATCTCTGACAAAGAAATTAAGATATTGTTCACCAACATTGCCAGCTTGGTCATAAACCATAATTCCAAGATGATGTTTGCCATTTTCTAAGGGCTCATTTATCTCAATTTTGCAGTGATCACTTTCAGGGTCATATTCGACAAGTTGCCATTTCCCGTCTAATTCTACCTTGAAATCTAAATCATCATCAATACCGGATAAAGTATCAATTGCTGTAAACAGAATATTACGAGTACTATTAAAATATGTTTTCCCATTTCTATAGCTCAATTTAGAAATAACAGGCTTCTCAAAATCTTTAACTACCGCAAAAATTCCACCACCTGTTGATTTTGCAGTTATTATATTATTTTCATACAAATTATCCAACCATACCCATAAATCTTTATCTTCATCAAGCCAACAAACGCCACCCTTTTTATTATATTTAGTTTGTGATGGATATTCATATTTAATGTCAAATTCTTCTTTGCAAACAAACGCCTTTGGCAATATTTGGTAAATCTTTGATGTTATTCTCCTGATAGTTGAATTGGGCAGAAACAACTCATTAATTTCAATAAATCTTGGTTTATAAAATTTATTTTTCCCAAATAAAAATGACAATCTTTTATCCAAAGATATATTTTCTTCATCTTCCAACCCAACAATAAAAATATTAACAGAATCAAAAGCTCTGACATCGACTGTAGTATCAACAACAAAGGTTGCCCCAATTTGATCAATATGGCGGTATTCTAATTTCGGCGGAATAAAACATGATTGCCTTGTCATTGATAGAATTTGCGGATATTCTCTGCCAATAATTTTTCCATTGCTATAAAGATCAATTCTTGACTGACAACCTTGCCTGACTTTGCCTTCCAAATATATAATCAATCCATCATCCACAATTTCATGTTCAATTTCAACAAACGGTTTGCCTCGATCCAAAGTTCCGTTGAAAATATTATCACTAAAAGCACAATTTTTATTAGCAAAAACAACCAATTTAATCAAAGCCTTGTCAATAACATTCGCTTCAATTTTACACACAACATGCTTGCTATCTATAAACGATGTTTCCGCATCTTTTAACCACCCCCAAACATCGCCTCTTCCAAGATAAGCAACAACAGAATCTATATTAAGATTTTCAAAACCTTCTTGAGGAGTGAAATAAAAATTTCTATGACGATTATCAACAATTTGCACAGAATCAAGATTAAATAAATAATTATAAGGATTCCATAAAAATTCAAATTCCAGAACCGAA
>QNAD01000256.1 GCA_003641345.1 Candidatus Zixiibacteriota bacterium
AAAATGATTTCGCTGAAATTATCGTCTTACAGTATTTCGGCAGCTTTTTTTCAGTATTTATTACTTTTCTTTAGTTTGATATTCCTTGTTACAGTGGGTTGGATAGCCATTCCGCTGATAATTTATTTTTATATTGTGCTTTCCATTGCCAAAAATCTTTTCTTTGTAAAAGAATGATTATTTTTACACTTTCTTAAAAAATTAAACAGATGAAATATAAAGCTTCCATTGATGTAATACCACTGAAAACACTCTTAGATCCACAGGGTAAAGCAGTAAATAATGTTTTGAAAAACAATGGATACACTCAAGTTGAAAATGTGCGAATAGGGAAGCACATTACCCTCGAAGTTGAAGCGGCAAACAAAAAAGAAGCATCAGCTAAAGTTAAAGAAATATCTTCAACGGTTTTGATAAATCCCGTAATAGAAGAATTTTCGTTTAAGATAGAAGAAATTTAAAAAATAATCCTACTTAGATTTATCTGGTGCCGGTGGAACTGGTGGTATTTTATTTAAAGGCCATTTCTTCAGTTCTTCCATAATAACATCAATTGCTTTATTTAACTGTGCATCTTCGCCCATATATTCTTTATACGGGTCATTCTCAACTACAATGTCGGGATCAACGCCGTGTCCTTCTATTATCCATTCACTTTTTTCGGAAGAGTAGGAGGCAAATTCAGGTTTGTATAAATAGCCGCCGTCAACAAACGGTAGCGGACCGCGAATACCAACAACACCTCCCCACGAACGAACACCAATTACTTTACCGAGTTTATGTTTTTTGAATCCGTAAGGAAATAAATCACCGTCGGAAGCGGAATACTGATTAATCAACAATACTTTTGGACCTACAAATGCTTGTTCAGGAGTATAATCCGGAATTTGTTGATTGCGAGAGATGTTAGCACGCGTAATTGCCCGTCTCAATCGCTCAATAATCATTGGTGAAACATTGCCACCGCCATTGCCACGATCGTCAATAATGAGTGCCCGTTTGTTGAGTTGTGGATAAAAATATTTTACAAACTCATTCAATCCTTCTGTCATCATATCTGGAATATGAATATAGCCAACCTGACCATTGGTTTTTTCGTTGATAACTTTAATATTGTGTTGTACCCAATTATAGTAATACAGGTTCTGTTCTGTAGTAATAGGTTTCACAACAGCAGTCTTTATATTTTTCCCGTCGGGCGTTGTACTGAAACCAATTTCAACGGGCTTATTGGCTTTGTCAATGAGTAATTTATAAATATCATCTACCGTATTTGTCGGTGTATGGTCAATGGAAATAATATAATCTCCCGTTTTTACATTAACACCAATGGCAGTCAAGGGAGAACGAGTATTGTTATACCAATTTTCACCTTTCAATATTTTGTCAATTTTGTAATATCCTGACTTGTCACGGCTCAATTTAGCTCCGAGTAATCCGGTATAAATTTTATCTATTTTAGGCATATCGCCACCACCTACATAGGCATGCCCAATGGTAAGTTCCCCAATCATTTCACCCATAATGTAGGTTAAATCTTTCCGTTGGTTTACATACGGCACAAGAACAGCATATTTATCGTGAATGGCTTTCCAGTCCACACCGTGCATATTTTCCATGTAAAAGAAATCACGCATTTGTTGCCATCCTTCATTATAGATTTGTTTCCACTCAGCGTGTAAATCAACTAAAACACGCATATTTTTCAGATTAACAGGTTTGGTGTCAGAAAATTTAATTTTGCCTTTTGGCACATTTAATACATAAAATTGTTTGGCTTTGTGAATAATAAATTTCTTTCCGTTGCCGCTCAATGAATAATAAAGATTCTCTCCTAATTCGGTTTCTTTCTTTTTCTTCAGGTCATACATCTTTAGAGTAGTTTTTCCTTTGTAGTGTCTTTCGTTGTAAAAAACCTTATTGTCAACAACCTGAATGCTCCAATAGTTTGAAGTTTTTATAGGAAGCACGGCAATCCTTTGAGAAATACCGTCAAGGTCAATCTTAATTGGTACAACACTTGTAGTTTTTGTCTTGGTATCATCCGCTTTTTTTGAGGTAACAGACTCAGCAATTATATCATCTGTCGGTGCAAAGGGCGATTTAGTGTCTTTTGCCAATGTCAGAAAATAGATTTTCGACATGTCAAGATAAGCATGATTCCATTCGGTATTGCTATAAACAGGATTGAAATCACGACGGGAAACGAAAAACAAATATTTCCCGTTATCACTAAAAATGGGAGCACTACTTTCAAACCATGTTTCGGTGATTTGTGTAGATTTTTTGGTATCTGAATTATAGAGATAGATAGCCGTAGTGTGATTTATTTCCTGTTGGGCATAGGCAATCCATTTGCTGTCCGGTGACCAATTAAATTGAGGGATTTCCCATAATTTATTTCTGGTAATCAGCGTTACATTTTTGGTTTCAATGTCAATATATTGCAATCGCATCTTTTTATCGTTCCACAGAATTTTTTTACTGTCGGGACTCCATTTAATCTTGAAATAATAAGTGTCGGCATCTTTTGTAAGTTGGACGGGTTTTTCGCTGTGATCCGATTTTACTGTCCAAATTTCAAATTTACCGGTTTTGTCAGACAGATAGGCAATATATTTCCCGTCTGGTGACCATGCTACACTTCGTTCATGTGCATCAGAAGATTTTGTTAGGTTATAGGTAATTCCTTCTTTTCCGGGCACATCAAAAATATCACCGCGAGCGGCAAAAGCAATCCTTTCGGCATTGGGTGAAGCCGATATGCCGGTAATGTGTTCATATGCATTTTTCATTTGCGGATGGTCTGCTTCAAAATCATCGTTTATTTGGATATTTACTTTTACGGCTTTTTGTGTGGCAATATCGAAAACATAGATATAACCTGCATTTTCAAAAACTATTTGTCCGTCGCCAATAGATGGAAACTTACAATCATATTCCGTAAAATCGGTAACTTTCTTTGTTGTTTTAGTGGCTTGGTCGTAAGCAAACAAATTCATTATGCGGTCGCGGTCCGACATAAAATAAATGGTATTTTTCCACCACATCGGAAAAATGTCCTGTGCGGGATTATTTGTAATTTTGGTTATCTGTTTTGTGTCAAAATCAAAAATACGAATGTCATCAGCCATACCGCCGTGATAATATTTCCAAGTGCGAAATTCACGCATCACTTGGTTAAATGCTAGCTTTTTGCCGTCAGGAGAATAGGAACAAAAGCCACCGGTTGCTAATGGTAATTCTTTCGATAATCCACCTTCAACAGATACTGAAAAAAGTTGTCCCATAAAACTGTTAAATGATTGTTTCCGTGAGCGATAGATAATATTTTTACTATCAGGAGTCCATGCTACTACCATATTATTGGGACCCATTCTGTCCGAGACATCGTCGCGGCTCAATGTTGCCGTGTAAGTCAGTCGTTTGGCAGCTCCGCCTTTGGCAGGCATTACATATACTTCCGTATTACCGTCAAATTGTGCGGTAAAAGCAATCTGCTTTCCGTCGGGAGATATTTTAGCAAACATCTCATATCCTTTGTCGGATGTTAATTTCCGTGCAATACCACCGGTTTTATTAACCGTATATAAATCACCGGCATAGGTGAAAACAATTTGATTACCGTGAATATTCGGAAATCTTAACAAACGGGCTTCTTTTTGCGAGAAAGTTGTTGTAGAGACAAATAACAATAATGTTAATATCCATGTTAATTTTTTCATGTCATTAATGTTTAGGTGTAACGAAATATGTGTCAATTTTACAAATAATTTTTTAATT
>QNAD01000257.1 GCA_003641345.1 Candidatus Zixiibacteriota bacterium
GGTTGATGCACTTTCAACTCTTATTCATTTCAGCAATGCGTATAATTTTGGCAAACGGATTTGCCATAAACTGAAAGACCTGATTCCGCGACAGCAGTATGATATTGCCATTCAGGCGGCTATCGGATCCAAAATCATTTCGCGTGAAACAGTAAAAGCGTATCGCAAAGATGTAACTGCCAAGTGTTACGGTGGTGATATTACCCGAAAACGAAAATTGCTGGAAAAACAGAAAAAGGGGAAAAAACGCATGCGGCAAGTAGGTAATGTAGAAGTGCCGCAACAGGCATTTTTGGTAGTCTTAAAATTAAACGATTAGATGTTTTTTCGTGATATCATAGGGCAGGAAAAGATAAAAAGCCATCTGCGACAGACGGTGGAGAAAGATCGTATTCCGCATGCACAAATGTTTTCGGGTCCGGCAGGAACGGGAAAATTGTCAATGGCACTAGCTTATGCACAGTATATTAATTGCGAAAACCGGCAGGATGGTGATGCTTGTGGTATTTGTCCATCGTGTAAGAAATTTCAGTCGCTGACATACGCTGATTTGCATTTTATTTTTCCGACATTTAATTTGGCAGGTGCCAAAACAAAAGGAAGTGATAATTTTTTGCCGCAGTGGCGTGAAAAAATTCAGGAGAATCCCTATTTTGATCAAATTCAGTGGGCGTTGTTTATTGACCCGAAAGGAACCAAGCAATTAACGATTTTTAAAGACGATAGTGACAAGATCATTCATCAACTGAACTTTAAATCATACGAGGGCGGATACAAAACCATTATTTTGTGGTTGCCCGAAAAATTGAATCTTACTGCAGCCAATAAATTACTGAAAGTCATTGAGGAACCTTATCCGAAGACTTTGTTCTTGCTGATAACAGAAAGTATAGATAGAGTGCTGCCAACTATTGTTTCGCGGACTCAGTTGATAAAATTTTCCAAATTGCCGGTTCAGGATATCGAATCATTTTTACAGAAAAAATATCCGGAATTGACCGAATCGCAAATCAATAACTTTGCTCATATTGCCGGTGGAAATTTAATTGAAGCGGAAAAACTGGCTCAAAGTGATCCGGCAGAAACCAATTCGTTGTTGGAAGATTTTATACAATTTATGCGACTATGTTATCGGTTTAATTTCGATGACCTTTTGTCGTTTACCGATAGACTTTCGGGAACAGGCAAGGAATATCTGAAAAATTTCTTTTTGTTTGCTACCCGTATGCTGCGGGAGAATTTTTTGATGAATATCCAACTCCAAAACCTTAATTCTTTGTCAAAAGCCGAACGGGATTTTTCGGAGAAGTTTTCATCGTTTATTACACCCGAAAACACCAAAGGCATCCTTGATGAAATGAATCTGGCATTTTTTCACATCGAACGCAATGGTAATGTAAAGCTCATTTTATTTGATTTGGCATTAAGGACAGGGAAGTTGTTGCGGAAGAAATGATGTTTTTCTATATTTTTAGTCCAATTATCGTTATGTCGTCAATTTGTTCGTAAGGTTCTTCTCCTTTTGGGTGCATCCATTCAAACAGTGTTTTTTCCAAAATTTCTTGTTGTTGTTTCATCGGTTTATCTGTGTTTTCAAAAAGTACTTGTTGGAAAGCGGAATATTTAAATTTTTTCCCTTTTTCCCCACCGAATTGATCGGCATAGCCATCGGAAAATAAATATAGAATGTCCCCTTTTTGAAGTTGAATTTCTTGATTTGTAAAATTGTCCATTCTCGTATAAATACCGATGGGCATTTTGTCTGGTTTTATTTCATATAAATAGTGTGGAGCCTGGAGTTTATGGTTTGAAGTATTTAGTTCGGAGCTTTGTGATTCAGATTTAATAATTTTATCATTTTCAATTCTTAATTTTGAATTTTTGCCGAAGGCATCCCTTTGGGAAGATTTTGAATTATCCTGTTTTATTATTTTTTCATTCGTAATTTCTAATTCGTAATTGGAAATTAAATAAAGCGGATTATTGGCTCCTGCCCAAATACATTGCTTGGTTTTAGTATTGATAGCTGCTAAACTAATATCTAATCCGTCTTTTTGGGTTCTTTGTTCGTATGTTTGTTTTAGGGCATCTATTACTGAAGAACGCAATTTATTGAGGATGAGGGCGGGGTCGGTAATTTCTTTTTTTCGAATAATTTCATTCAAGAAGGATACTGCCAACATACTCATAAATGCTCCGGGAACCCCATGCCCTGTACAGTCGGCAACAGTTAGAATTAACCAGTCATTTAATCGGGTTGCCCAATAGAAATCGCCAGATACAACATCTTTCGGATGAAAAACAATAAAATGCTTGTTTTGTCCTGTAGGGGTTTTATCAACTTCAAGAAGCTTGTCAAGAAATTCCTCGGATGGAAGAACAGCTGTCTGAATATTTTTAGCATAACGGATAGAATCTTCTATTTCTTGTTTTTGATTTTCAATAAATTCTTTTTGCTGTGTTACCATGTCTCGCTGGGCGGTAATTTCATCCCGTTGTGTTGAAATTTCTTCGTATGCTTGTTGCAATTTAGTGTTCTGTATTTCTATTTGTTGTTTTTGTCGTGCTAGTTTAACATTGGCTCGTTTCTTTTGTAAAAACAGACGATACAAGAAAACGGAAAAAACAAGAATGATGAGAAATCCTGCCAAAAAGGAAAAAATAAGTATTTGTTGTTTTTTTGATTCTGCATTTTTGCGGGCAATAGTTTCGTTTTTTAGTTGATTTTCTTTGTTTAGCTTATCAATCATTAGTTGCTTTTTCTCGGCTTCAAATTTTTTCTCGGCTTCAGTAAGTGCTTGGGTTTTTTCCTGTGAAAACATACTGTCTTTAGTAACAATAAGAATCTTGGCATAGGTATATGCTTGCTTGTAATTGTCAAGTGCTTCATAGGCATTCATTAGCGAATTAGCGGCATAATTTTCTGATGGAGTGGCATTTATCTCTCTTGCTATTTTGAGTGCCTGTGTTCCATAAGTGATGGCATTGTTAAGGTGTAATCGTTTTTTCTGTTGGCTGATCCCGGGTGTTTTGGCAATGGCCACATCTAACGATGCAATATTTCCATATACTGTGGAAACCCCATTTTTATCACCTAATTCTTTGTACAAGTTCAATGCTTTCAGGTAGTATTCAATAGCTACTTCATACTCCTTTTTGTCTTGTTGAACAATCCCGATATTATTGTAACAACCTGAAATCCCAACTTTGTCACCAAGGTTTTTGTTCAGTTTTAGAGATTTTAAATATTGTTCAATTGCTTTATCAAAGAACTTGTATTTGTTTACGGAATCAGTTGCCAAAAGACCTTGTTCTTCATATACATTCCCAATATTGTTAAAGCAACTGGACATTCCATTAATGTCATTGATTTCTTTGTTTGTTTTAAGTGCAATCGTATAATAGTCAATGGCTTTGTGGTAATTTTTTTGATCTTTATGAATTAGTCCGAGATTATTATATGATGTTGCAACTCCGGATTTATTTCCTAGTTTTTCGTTAATCTTTAGAGATTTAATAAAATTCTCAATAGCATCGTTATAATTGCCTTGTGAAAAGTTTATCAACCCTGCGTTATTATAGCATCCGGCTAATGCCCTGTTACATTTTCCGGCAAGTTCTTCGTTGGCAGAACCGGTTAATTCCTTATATATTTCAGAAGCGCGTAAATAGTTATTTATAGCTTCGTCAAAATCACTTTGGTAATAATTAATAATTCCGATGCCGTAAATATTGTCAGCCATTCCTTTTCTACTTTTTTCATGGATGTAGGTGTCA
>QNAD01000258.1 GCA_003641345.1 Candidatus Zixiibacteriota bacterium
CTTTTTGATTTTTCCAGAACCATCTTAGCAACTTGCACATGTCGTTCTGCCGGTTCATCAAAAGTTGATGAAACAACCTCGCCATTCACAGAACGTTTCATATCGGTTACTTCTTCTGGGCGTTCATCAATCAGCAAAACTATTAATTTTGTATCAGGGTGATTTATTGAAATAGACTGGGCAATTTTCTGTAAAATAATTGTTTTACCTGCTTTAGGCGGCGAAGTAATCAAAGCCCTCTGGCCTTTACCTATTGGGCACATAAGATCAATTATCCGAGTAGTTATTTCTTCGGCTTTAACTTCTAAATGGTACGGGTCATCCGGATACAAAGGGGTTAAATTATCAAAAAGCGTTTTATGTTTAGCGACATCCGGTCCCTCATAATTAACAGCTTCAATTTTTAACAATGCAAAATAACGTTCATTATCTTTCGGAGGTCTCACCTGTCCAGAAATAATATCGCCGGTTCTAAGATCAAATCTTTTAATCTGAGAAGGTGAAACATAGATGTCATCCTGTCCGGGTAAATAATTATAATCAGGAGAACGTAAAAAACCGTAGCCCTCTTCTAAAATTTCAAGCACACCCTCTGCTAATATTACACCTTCCGATGAAGTTGCATTTTCCATAATTTTAAAAATCAATTCCGATTTTCTTAAACCTGAAACACCTGGAATATCCATTTCTTCAGCAATCTTAAGAAGATCTGCAATAGTTTTGTTCTTTAAATCTACTAATTCCATAATTAATCCTATGTTATAAAAAATATCCTAAATTCAAATTATATTTACTCATCAACTAATTGCTCTACATGAGCATCGCCCCATAATTTTTCAAGAGCATAAAATTGCCTGGTCGGCTCATTAAAAACATGTACTACCACATCAACATAATCAAGAAGAATCCAATGCCCTTCTTTAGTACCTTCTTTGTGAAACGGCTTAACCCCCTCTTCAAATAACCCATCTTCGATTGAATTGGCAATAGCTTTCACCTGCACATCAGCTTCACCAGATACAATAACAAAATAATCACAAATCGAAGAAATTTCTTCGACCTTTAATATTTTAACATCGAATCCTTTTTTTGAGAAGGCAAGCTGACCTGCTTTGCGGGCTAATTCAATAGAAGTCATAGGCATCAAGTTTATTTCTAATTCTCCTCTTCCAAAATTAAATTATCTAACATATTTTCAAAATCATCTCCCAGAACTATAGTAACAGTAATAAATTTTTTATTATTATCCAAGGGTCTAAACAAAATAACATTTTCTTCAAAATTTACTATTTCAGAAATAATATCCGCGTGATTTAATTTTTCATCTCTGGAGATAATAATCGAATTCGGAATATCTTTTAACTCGGAACAACTTACATCAACAACCATAATATCAAATTCTTTGATTTTTTTATGACTGAAGAATTCTTCCGCTTTACTTAATATATCTTTCTGTTTGCATGAGCTTATCAACTGCAATCTGATAATCTCATCAGGAAGAGATTCAATCTCCGTCACAGTAGCCATCACTTTATGAACCGTGTTGCTTATATATACAACTGAGAATACAAACAGAACAATGAGAGAAGTATCAATAATTTTTCTAATTGATAATTTTCTTGCCCCGGTTGTTCCGGTCTTAGTTCTTCTTACTGATTTTTTATTGGATTTAAACATTTAATAAAAGGCAGGGATAAAAGATAAAACTACTCCTAATTTCAGGGTTCAGTTAACCAGTAACGACGATCATACTTATTAGACAAAAATGTTCGACCATCAAGTTGTTTATAATCTATTCTTATATTAAAATTATCCGAAGGACGAAAATCTATCATAAAACCTGGCAAAAATGTGGCTGAATTATTCCCATTTCCAAAAACAGCCCCAGGATCGTGTGCAACACCTAAATTTAGTGCAAATGTAAGATTTGGATTTATTTCATATAGCATTGTTGAATTTAAAAGACCGGAAGAGCCGGAATAATTTCCTCCGGAAAAAAATGAGATTGAATAACTATGCGACCATTTTATCCGAGACATATCTAATAAAGAAAAAGGAGTATTAGCCGGAGTAATACCCAATCCATTACCCAAGATATTGTTATTGATTTCAACATCACTAACCAACTGTGCCTGTGATGAAATAGCAAATAATAATAATGTCAGAAAAATAATTACTTTTTTCATAATATCCTTTTCCATTTTTAATTTATCTCAATCCATTCATAAAATCAACAAAAATCGACCCTTTGATTTTATATCGACAGAAATTCAACATTATATTATTCATACGTATAGGCTCATAATCAGACCAATAAAAATTAGTTCAATCTATCAAAAAATATTGCCGCCAACTCATCCAATTGTTCTACGGAATTAATACCCCGAAGTTCATTGGGATTTTCCGTAGCAACGACAGAAACTGACAACTGACTATCATGCATCAACTTAATGGTATCAGTCAAATAATATTCACCTTGCTCGTTATTATTATCAATTTTTTCAAGATACTCAAAAAGTTTTTTATTATCAAAACAGAATGTCCCTGAGTTTATTTCGTTGATTTTAAGAATTTCTTCGCTTGCATCTTTATGTTCCACAATAGCTTCCAATATATTCGTGTCCGGTTTACGTACAATCCTGCCATATCCGGAAGGATCTTGTAAAATAGCAGACAAACAACAAGCACTAGCATTTGTTTTTTTAAACATATCAAATAAAATATCTATGGAAAGCTCTGAAAGAAACGGCACATCGCCTAAAGCTACTAATGTTATTCCGTCAAAATCTTTCATTGCTTCCTTAGCCATCATTACCGCATGACCAGTCCCCAGCTGTTCTCTTTGCCACACAAACTCAACAGGATAATCAGCCAAAACAGTTTGAACTTTCTCACCTTCGTAGCCTATTATTACAATGATTTTCTCAAACTCCAATTGGATTAATTTTTCAATCAGAATTTTTATCATCGGTTTGCCGCCAATTTCATGCAAAACCTTAGGAAGATTGGATTTCATCCTCTTCCCTTTGCCAGCCGCAAGTACTACGGCAGCTTTTTTATCCTGCAATATTATCTCCTTTTAAAATGAAAAATAAACTGGTATAAAATTAAGAGACTGGTTTATTGTTTTTATCAACATAAACAACTCTTGGGGCGAAACCGTCAGCTTCGCTTTTTTCCATTTGCCCATACGCAATAATAATCACCAAATCGTCTTTTGATACTTTTCTTGCCGCTGCACCATTGATTATGATGTCCCCGCTCCCCGGTTTACCTTCAATAGCATAAGTCTCAAACCGCTCACCATTATTGATATCAACTATCTGAACTTTTTCATATGGTATAATATCTGTCAGTTTCATTAGCTCAGAATCAATCGTAATGGAACCGATATAATTCAAATCACAATCAGTAACTGTTGCTCTATGTATTTTTGATTTACAAACTGTAATAAACATATTCATTACCTCATTCGGCTTGCCAATATAATATATTTTTCAATCTAAGCAAGAGTTTTAAAATATAACAACTGATTTAGACTATATGTTCCTCGCCACCTAACTCTTTGGCATTTACGAAGATACAAAATCGAAAAAGCTTGTTTACGGAAATATTTCAACCCAGTTTCTATACGGAAATATTTCAAGTTCATCACTTATCATTTTTGTTACTTGAATTTGATTTTTCCAGCTTAGCAAAAACTTTGCTTTGCTAAGTTCCGCCCATCGAAAATCTGAATTTTCCGATGATAATTCAATTTTATCATCATTATCA
>QNAD01000259.1 GCA_003641345.1 Candidatus Zixiibacteriota bacterium
ATCTTTTAGCAAACACCGAACCGGTGATGGAAACATCTATGGAAAAAACGGTTGCCATTAAAACCATGCGACTGACCATTATAAAAGGAACCGTAAAAGATGCCATTACGCTAAAACCTGTTGGTGCTAAAATCGAGATTGTGGATAATGAGAAAAATGAAGTCGTATCCACAACTTCTTCCAATGCCTCCACGGGCAAATATCTTATCTCCCTGCCTTCAGGTAAAAACTACGGCATTAATGTAAAAGCAGAAGGATATTTATTCCATTCCGAAAACTTCCAAATTCCTGCCGCCACGGGCTACCAGGAAATTATCAAAGACATTTTGCTTAACAAAATGGAAGTAGGACAAAAAGTGGTTTTGAAAAACATTTTCTTTGATTATGCTAAAGCAACTCTGCGACCGGAATCTTTTCCTGAATTAAACCGGTTACTTAAACTGTTAACTGATTATCCGAAATTGAAAATTGAAGTTTCCGGACATACTGATAACCGTGGTTCACGAACTACGAATACTCGACTTTCAAATAATCGTGCAAAAGCTGTTTACGATTACTTAATTGCCAACGGTATTGACGCGACAAGATTAACATACAAGGGATATGCCTTTGACCAACCCATTGCTACTAATGACACTGATGAAGGTCGTCAGCAAAACAGACGAGTTGAGTTTAAAGTATTAAGCAATAAATAATTTCAATCTTTGCTTGAAACTATTTTTAGTCTATAAGATTCTTTTTACTAGAATTCTTTTAGGAACCTTGTTAAATCTATATTTTTCGGTAAATCTAATTTTTTTCGCAAACGATAGCGACTCATCTCTACCGATTTAGGCGAAACATTACGAATGGCTGATATTTCTTTGATAGACAATCCGATTTTTATCATTCCACACAAACTAATTTCCAATTGTGTTAAGTCCGGAAATTTTTGAATCAGTTTCGTAATAAATTCCTGATTTACATTTTCAATGTTCTGCTGAAAAAGAGATAAATCATCATTGATGCGTGTGTGATTTTGTAAAAGAAAAAAAAGATTTTTTAGTATTATTTGTTGCTCTTGCTCTCCTGCGTTCATTGCTTTTTTTATCTCAACTTTCAGCGTTTGGAAAAATTTATTTTTACGCGAAATATCTAACCCAAAATTTAATAAATCTTGTTTTTTCTTTTGCAGTTCTTCCATTAGTCTTTCGTTTTCAATCTTTTTAGCTTCTATTTCCCGATTTGCCATTTCAATTTTTATCAATTGAATCTCTCGATTTTTTTTCATCACCTCTACCCTAGACTTATTTATGCTCCGTTGCCGCCAAAATAAAATTAGTCCGAGCAAAAGGATAAATAATCCAAAAAAGAATAACAAATAGTTCTTAAACCGGGCAACTCTTTCTTTTTGTTTAATAATTTCAACTTGACTTTTTGCCAAAGTTAACTCTTTATCCTTTTTTTCCAATTCAACAAATGTTTGATATTGATGAATTTTTTCAAGAATATCTTCATTATAAACAGAATCTTTCAGTTGAGTATATTGCTTAAAAAAATAAAAAGAACTGTCAATCCTATGCAAAGCTTCAAAGGCACGAGACATTTCAAGATAACAAGCATATGAAACATAACGATAACTATACTTTTGCGAAAGATTAAGACTCTTACGATAATATTGAAATGCTTTTCGATAGTTTTGTTTTTGGGCATAAGCTAATCCAATATTCAAGTATGTAATTGATATTGCACGCGTTTGATAAATAGAGTCCAATTGCAACGAAAGATTAAAATAAAATAAAGCAGAGTCCGGTTGTTTTAATTCTAAGAAATAGTCACCAATATTGATGTATGCAGGTTGTTTTTTTTGTGTCAAATGTAATTTATTAAAAACTTGTAATACTTTTTGATAAAAAACCATAGAGGAATCAAATTTCCCTTGCTTAGAATAAATAATTCCCAATGCCCCATAGGCATCCCCAATCATTGCAGAATCATTTATTTCAGCTGCTGCTTTTATGGTTTTATGAAGCTGCCGCTTCGCTTCTTCAAAATTTTTAATATCAAGATTTAATCGCCCCAATAAATAATCAACTTCAATTAATTTCTTTTTTAATCTTAAATCATGAGCAATATCATGAGCTTTGCGTAAATATATTAAGGCTTTATCATAAGAGCTATTTGATAAATAAATTTTCCCAAGTGCTAGATTTGCATCAAAAATCTCTTTTTGTGCTTTTATTGTTTCTGCATATTTTAGTGCTTGCTCTGCTAATTTAACCCGTTTTAAGAAAAAAACCGTATCACTATTGGCAGTATCTAAAAGAGCATGCACAACAGTTATATTTTGCGAAAAAAGCAATGTGCTTTTCACCAAAACATAGAAAAAAATTATCCATTTGAAAAATCGGTTCATCCTATAATTTTCGAGAACAAAGTTAATGTTTTTTCTTACAAAAAAATAATATCACATAATTACATTATTATCAGCCAATAACACCCCAAACACTCTGCAATCATGAAAAAATATGTGATTTCAGGCAACCTTTTTATTTACTTTTCGTCTTTATTGGGTAAATCATTAAATTTTATTGAAAAATAAACTCATGAGAATAATTAGACAAATTATTGTTCTGCTTACATTATCGTTAGTAAATATATCTTTTTTAAATGCACAAGGAGAATTCAATAATTGGTATTTCGGAAACAACGCAGGAGTTACATTTAATTCCGGTAGCCCTGTTGCATTAACTAACGGAGCATTGAATACGGGAGAGGGTTGTGCCTCAATATCAGATGCGGCAGGAAATATTTTATTTTATACCGACGGTATGTCTATTTATAACAGTAACCATGTAACAATGCCTAATGGTACCGGACTACTTGGAAATTCATCTTCAACGCAATCAGCAATCATCGTCCAACAGCCAAACAGTAATAATTTATATTTTGTTTTTACCGTTGGTTTATCTTCATCAGGAATGTATTATTCAGTAGTAGATATGACCTTAAACGGAGGATTAGGTGATGTTACAGCCGTAAAAAATGTAATGCTTTGTTCTCCCGTGACAGAAAAAGTAACAGCAATTAATCACTGTAATAATAATGATGTTTGGGTTATTACTCATCTGTTTGATTCCAATGACTTTTATGCTTATTTGGTAACAAATACAGGAATAAACACAACCCCCGTAATTAGTAGCGTCGGAACAGTTCATACCGGATCAAGTAACGCAATTGGCTATATGAAAGCATCGCCTGACGGAAGTAGAATTGCCTTAGCTGTCAGGTATATGGACTTGGTTGAACTCCTTGATTTTGACAATAATACAGGAGTGGTGTCCAATTCAATGGTGCTTTCAACAAGCATAGATCATTCATACGGTATTGAATTTTCTCCGGACGGAACACGGCTATATGCAAGTAATGGTCTTAGCGGAGGGAGTGAAGTTTGGCAATGGGATGTAAGTTCCGGCGTTTTATCAACAATTACTGCTTCACAATATTTAGTTGGGACTCCTGCTACCGGTACCATGGGAGCACTTCAGTTAGGTCCTGATGGTTTAATTTATTTTGTCGGTTGGGGTAATGATCATTTAGGTTCTATTACCAGTCCTAATTCATTGGGTGCTGCATGCGGATACATTGAAAATGCCGTATCTTTAGGAGGACACACAGGTAATGGGGGATTACCCACTTTTGTACAAAAATACATGTATCTTCCTGCTGATTTCTCTTTTGTTGACACTTGTTTCGGAGATAATACTTACTTATTTGTTTCTGA
>QNAD01000260.1 GCA_003641345.1 Candidatus Zixiibacteriota bacterium
AAAACCAAAATTAGCGGTTTGGAAATTTGCCTCCTGTGATGGTTGTCAATTAAGTCTTCTTGATTGTGAAGATTCTTTATTGGCGATAGCTGATTCAATAGAAATTGCTTATTTTCCAGAGGCAACCCGCGCTATTGTTCGAGGACCGTATGAAATATCATTGGTCGAAGGTTCAATTACTAATGCCCACGATGCAGAACGTATTCATAAAATTCGGAGAATATCCAAAACACTGATAACTATTGGAGCGTGTGCTACTTCCGGAGGTATTCAGGCATTGAAAAATTTTAAGGACGTAGAAGAATTTGTTAATATTGTCTATGCCAAACCGGAATATATTTCAACGTTGAATAATTCAACCCCGATTGAAGATCATGTGAAAGTTGATTTTGAGTTACGAGGTTGTCCGATAAATAAAAACGCACTGGTCGAAGTTTGTAATGCATATCTAAATCGGAGAAAGCCGAATATCCCACGGTATTCTGTTTGCATGGAATGTAAGCGACGAGGTAATATCTGTGTTATGGTATCAAAGGGTATTCCTTGTTTAGGACCAGTAACTCATGCTGGTTGTGATGCTATCTGCCCGGCTTATAATCGTGGTTGTTATAGTTGTTTTGGTCCATCTGAAGATCCGAACATCAAATCTTTAAGCAATCAGCTTGAGGAAATGGGTGTATCAAAAGAAAATTTAATCAAAATGTACCGTGGTTTTAATGCCAACAGTGAAGAATTTAAAAATGAAAGTATCTTCCATGAGCAAAAGTAGTACAAAAACAATACATGTTGATTACCTTGCCAGAGTAGAGGGTGAAGGCAGTCTGTTTTTGAAAATAAAAGATAACAAAGTGCAGGATGTCAAATTCAAAATCTTCGAACCACCTCGTTTTTTTGAGGCGTTTTTGAGAGACCGTCATTATTATGAAGCTCCTGATATTACCGCCCGAATTTGTGGTATCTGCCCAGTTGCATATCAAATGGGGTCAGTACATGCAATGGAAATGGCACTTGGAATTGATATTGATAAAGGGTTACGAGAATTACGACGACTGATTTATTGCGGTGAGTGGATTGAAAGTCATGTTTTGCATGTCTATATGTTACATGCTCCTGATTTTTTAGGTTATCAGGATGCTATTCAAATGGCAAAAGATTACCCCGATGTTGTCAATGAAGGGTTAAGATTAAAAAAAATCGGCAACGAAATTGTCGCTTTGTTAGGTGGACGTGAAATCCATCCAGTCAATGTCAAAGTAGGTGGTTTCTATAAAGTTCCGACAAAAAAAGACCTTCAGGTTTTGCTAAAGAATTTAAAATGGGCAAAAGAAGCCGCTCATAATATGATTAAATTGACAGCCTCAATGGAATATCCAGATTTTGAACAGGACTATGAGTTTGTTGCTCTCAGGCATCCAGATGAATATCCGTTTAATGAAGGAAGACTTGTATCTAACAGAGGGCTTGATATTGATATTGCTGATTTTGATAATCACTTTGAAGAAGAACATGTTAAGCATTCAACATCACTTCACTGCCGCTTAAAAGAACGAGGGGCATATAAAGTTGGACCATTGGCAAGATACTCTTTGAACTTTGATAGATTCACTCCTGAAGTTCAAAAAGCGGCTAAAGAAGCTGGATTAAAGGAAGAATGCTATAATCCTTTCAAGAGTATTATAGTCAGGGCAGTTGAGACTCTTTTTGCAGTGAATGAATCAATTCGTATTATTGAAAATTATGAAGAACCTAAAAGAGCGTATATTGAGATCAATCCGAAAGAAGGAGTTGGGTACGGTTGTACCGAAGCACCGCGTGGAATTTGTTACCATCGGTATAATCTTGATCATAATGGTTTGATAACAGACGCCAATATAGTTCCACCAACATCTCAAAATCAAAAATCGATTGAAAGTGATTTGACAGCATTGATTCCTACAATTATAGATTTACCTGATGAAGATATAACTTGGAAATGCGAGCAGGCAATTAGAAATTATGACCCATGCATTTCCTGTTCCTGTCATTTTTTGAAAGTTAAAATAGACAGAGAATAAAATGTCAATCCTTGTAATTGGTATTGGCAATGAATACCGTTCAGATGACGCTGTCGGCTTAGAAATAGCCGACAGTTTGTCTGAGTATGCATTAGAAAATTGTGCAATAAAAAGAACATCCGGCGAAGGTATTGCATTAATGAATTTATGGGAAGATTTTGCACATGTTATTCTTATTGATGCTGTTTTATCAGGGTGTGAAGCGGGGACAATTCATAAAATTGACTTATCAAAAGAAACTTTACAAGCCGACTGGTTCCAAACATCATCACACTTATTCGCCCTTCCTGAGGCAGTGCAATTAGCAAAAACATTAAATAAGCTTCCTAAAACAATACTTGCCTATGGTATAGAAGGAAAAAACTTTGATTATGGTGTAGGTCTTTCGCCAAAAGTTCAGGAAGCAAAAAAATTGTTAGCAAATAGAATAAAAGCTGACATAAAAGCTTTGCAACAGGTAGAGTAAAGATGTTTATTATTTGAAGAGTCTTTATTATCAGAGCGATGAAGTTTTCTTTATGAAAATGACAATTTTTATCTTACGAACCATCAAATAAATAATACAATTATAGCCATCATCCGCGGTCTTTAATAACGAATAGGTTTATTTTTATTTAGTTTTGATTTTGAAGACTGTGTCGTTTTTGCGGATTCCATGGATTTTTATGCCCACCATCTCTCCTTTTAGAGCTTTTTTTACAACCTTATTTTCAATTTCCATTGAAAATACAATCAGCGTTTTAATGCCAGTCTTATTCCCGATAACAACAATTTTATCACCTACAGCCAAGTCAGCCATTAACTTGATTGTTGCAACCTGATTTTTTGAAAAATAATTAACGACTTTTCCCAGAGTATGTTTTACCTCAGTGGCGGCACTATTTTCTGTTGAAGAAAAATCATGGTCAGTTGGTTTGCCGAGGAAAAACCCCGATGAAAACTCGCGGTGAAATACTTTTTTGAGTTCTTTGGTCTCGGCTTGGATTTCATCCTGACTCATGGAGTTTTCAAGAGCTTTCCGATAGACTGATGTGACAATATCAACATACCTTGCGTCCCGACCTCTACCCTCGATTTTGAAACTCGTCACACCCGCCTCTTTCATTTTCTCAATGAACGGCAAAGCACACAAATCTTTGGCAGACATGATGCGTGAGTTTTCAACTGCCAGTTCATGACCGGAATCATCGGTCACAGTGTAGCTACGACGGCAATTTTGATTACATTCACCACGATTGGCTGATCTATCATAAGTAAACTGCGACATAAAACAACGCCCTGAGATTGCAACACACATCGCTCCATGAACGAAACATTCAACATCTATGATCTGAGATATATTTTTGATTTGTGCTAAGTTAAGCTCTCGTGCCAAGACCACTCTCTGTGCCCCAAGCTTTTTGTAGTATTCAGCCGCCTTCGTGTTGGCAACCGATGCCTGAGTTGAAATGAAGAAGGGGATTTCATGTTTTTTGCAAAGTAAAATAACCGCATGATCCCAGCAAATAATTGCATCGACTTTGCCTTTGACTTGTGCTATTATTTTCTCTAATTGTTCTATCTCTTCGTCATAGATGATAGTGTTCAAAGTGAGATACATTTTTACTGCTTTTCTCGGTGATGAATCGCAAATCTCCCTCATTTCTTCCAGATCAGCCAGGGTGAAATTTAATGAGGAAGCTCGCATGGAAAAATCATTTAGCCCAAA
>QNAD01000261.1 GCA_003641345.1 Candidatus Zixiibacteriota bacterium
ATAATTATCAATATTAATTTTCATGGACAAAAACATTTAATTTGACCAAATGGTCTTTTAAAAATAGGCGGGCACGGTAAATATAAACTTTTACCTGCGACTCATTGAGTTGTGTCAATTCTTCAATCTCTTTATAGGAATAGCCTTCTAAATCTCTTAGTGTCAAAACAACTCGTTGTTTTTCGGGCAATAGCTGAATGGCATTTTGCATGATTTCCTGTAAGTCAAAATTCTCATTAATTGACGGATTGTTGTGAAGGTGCTGTGCTTCTGCCTGATATTTTGTAATAGAGGTGTTTTTTCTGCTGGTGTCTATTATTAAGTGGTATGCGGTTTTGAATAAGAATGATTTGGCTTTGTCAAAATCAACTTTTTGGTGGTTAACCCATAATCTTTCGAATGCATCCTGAGTAATGTCTTGAGCTTTTTGCTTATTATTCAGGTTCTTTACAAGGAACCGGAATAATTGGTCGCTCCAGATTTCAACTACTTTATTATACTCGGAATAATTCATCCAAAAATTTTTCACTAAAACGCATAAAGGGAAAGAAATGTTACAAATTTAAATAGAAAATAATGTTAATGGTTGAAAATCTTTACTTTATATATTTTGGCGAAATTAAATTTTCAAACGAAAACAATTCATCCCACTTTGTTTGTGGTATCAATTTTTTTTCTTTTACCACAATGTCATAAATGGTTTTATCGGTGTCTAATGCTTCTTTTGCAATACCGGATGTTATTTCGTAACCTAAGATTGGATTTAAGAGAGTAACAATACTTACACTATTCATGACCATATCCCGCGTCCGTTCTGCATTGGCGGTAATGCCGGTTATACATTTTGTTCGCAGCGTATTACAAGCGTTTGCCATCCATTTCAGCGAAGTGAACAAGCTGAATGCAATAACAGGTTCCATGACATTTAATTGTAGTTGTCCGGCTTCTGATGCCATGGTTACGGTAAGGTCTGCACCAATCACATAATAAGCAGTTTGGTTAACAACTTCAGGAATAACCGGATTTACTTTTCCCGGCATAATAGACGAGCCGGGTTGCATCTGTGGTAAATTAATTTCATTCAATCCTGTTCGTGGTCCGGAAGATAACAATCTTAAATCATTGCTGATTTTTGAAATTTTTATGGCTGTCCGTTTAATTACCCCCGAAAGTTGAACATAAGCACCTGTGTCAGAGGTTGCTTCAATTAAATCTTTTGCCAAATAGAGTTTTAATCCGGAGACTTCGGATAAGTATTTTGTGACCAATTCAGGATAGTTCTCTGGTGCATTTACTTTTGTGCCAATGGCTGTTGCACCCATATTAATTGATCTTAACAGATTCTTTGATTCCTGGATTCTATCAATTTCTTCACCCATGGTTGTTGCCCAACCGTGAAATTCATTACCAAGACTCATAGGAACAGCATCTTGTAATTGAGTTCGCCCCATTTTTAGAACATTTTTAAATTCTTTTCCTTTTTTGTAAAAGGCATCTTTTAAATTTCTTAACGCATCGCGATAGCGATTAATACTTAGCAATAGACCAATTCTTAAAGCTGTGGGGTAGGCATCATTAGTTGATTGTGACAGATTTACATGATTGTTTGGGTGGCAATATTTGTATTCTCCTTTCGAGTGTCCTAAAATTTCCAATGCAATATTAGCAATTACCTCATTGGCATTCATGTTTACAGATGTTCCTGCACCTCCTTGTATTATATCTGTTGGGAATTCCGATTGATATTTCCCGGCAAGCAATTCATCACAGGCAAGGCAAATAGCATCGGCAATTTTTGAATCAAGAATGCCCAAATCGCGATTTGCCATTGCTGCTGCTTTCTTAACAAAAGCTAATCCTTTTATTAAGAGCGGCTTGCTAGATATGGGTATGCCTGTAATATGAAAATTCTCCAAAGCTCGAAATGTTTGAATACCATAATAATGTTTATTCTCAATTTCAAGATTGCCAATAAAATCATGTTCTTTTCTTGTTCCCATCTGTTTATTTTTTTTCAAAAATAGAAATAATTCTTAAAACTTTATCCTTTTTATGTCCCTTTAAATTATTGTTTCTGGAACCACTTTATTTAGTATAATATATGACTTTATGAACATAAGGATGTTAACATTTTTTCTGAAAAAGGGTAAAAGATATTTGTGTGGTAATAATTATTACTTATTTTTGTTCCCATATTAATCAAAAATTTTAATTATGAGGAAGTTTGTATTATCTCTTATTGCATTGTCAATTAGTTATTTTTCATTTTCACAGGATGAATTAACATCCAAAAACGGTGTACCTATTCTACCTGAAGCAGGTGATTATGCCATTGGTGTAGATGCTACACCATTTATTAACCTTTTTGGTAATTTTATCAAAATTAATAATGGTGCTGCTTTTACTGACCCGTCAGCATTTAACTTCTTAGATGGAAATAATACCATTTACGGTAAATATTTCTTAGATGCCAAAACAGCTATTCGTGTTAAAATGAATATTATGATGCTTTCACAAAAATTTAATAATAATGTTACTGATGATATTAATGTAGCAACAGATCCGAATGCTGTTGTTACTGATACATGGAAATATTCTGCAAATAAGATTATCCTTGGTGGTGGTTACGAAATTCGCAGAGGCAAAGGTCGCTTACAAGGATTTTATGGTGGCGAAGTTCAATTAACACTTGGTGGAGGAACACATGATACCTATACTTATGGAAATACAATGGGTATTACTGATTCAATTCCTACGACTACAGACTATCCATGGACAGCTTTAGGAGCAGGATACAGTTCTTCTACAACAACTGCCAGAGTAACAGAAGCTAAGGTTGCCGGAGGTTTTGGCCTGGGCTTACGCGGATTTGTTGGTGTTGAATATTTCATTTTGCCAAAAATTTCATTTGGTGGTGAATTTGGTTGGGGATTTGGTTTTGCTTCTGTTGGCACAGGTTCAACAACCATAGAATCATGGGATTTTACAACACATACTGTTAAAACGACAACAACAGAAGTTCCGGGTACAAGTACTATGAATTTTGGTACAGATAATTTAGGTGGAAATATTTATATCTTAGTACATTTCTAAAAATAACATTTATCATTTTTTTAAGCCACTGGGAGTTACCAGTGGCTTTTTTTTTGCTTGTTTTTGAAAGATTGTTGTGTTTTGAAACACTATAATCTTATTGTGAAAAATATAACTATAAAATAATCAGAATTTTAGAATTTGTTTCGTTTCTTGCTTTTTACGGTTTGACTTTTGTCAATCGTCTTCGCCGACTCCGGTAGTACTTTTGACATATAACTTGAAAAAACAATTATATGTCAATAACAAAAACAGAACCAAATGCAACACGAAGGACAGAGCTACTCCCATTTCTCCAAAAGATTGTTGCCCGAAAAAATTATCTTACCCGCGAAGATATGGTTGAAGTTGCCGAAACACTTCATATTCCAATAGCAGAAGTTTACGGAACAGCATCATTTTTCTCGTTTTTGGAAACCGACAAATCATTAGGAAAATATGTTATTCGTGTATGCAAAACTATTGTATGTGACATGCACGGTAAAAATGAGATTCTTGAAACACTGGAATGTTGTCTGAACATTAAAGTTGGAGAAACTACCAAAGATAAGATGTTTTCGTTGCTTACAACCAACTGCTTGGGATGGTGCCATAAAGCACCGGCAATGCTTATCAACGACAATGTATATACGGAGTTAACTCCCGATAAAGTGCG
>QNAD01000262.1 GCA_003641345.1 Candidatus Zixiibacteriota bacterium
AATTCAAATAAGGGAGCAATGGTATCAAGAATAGCAATAGTATCAGTGCAATTTGCCGTGTTGCCGGCTTGGTCAATAACAGTCCAAGTAACAGGATGTTGCCCGACAGGTAGGTTTTCTCCCTGTAAAGAATTAAGCCCGTTAAAATTATTTGTTAGTGTGAAGGTGGAACAGTTATCCGAAACAGACACAGGGTCCAATTCTTGTCCCTGAATAAAATACGAACAGCTTAAAGAATCAGCATAAAGATTTGTGTTCCCTTGACAGATTATGGATGGCAATATGGTATCTACAACAGTTAAAGTAAAAGAACAAGAATCTATATTTCCTGTATTATCCTCAATATACCAAGCGATGGGATAGGTACCGACTCCAAAATTTTCGCCATTGAGCGTATCGGCATTATTGATATTATTATGTACAAAATAGTTGCAATTATCACTAGCAGAAACAGGATTTAGTTCATTGCCTTGAACAATATATTCACAGTTATTATTAAGTTGTCTGACTTGATTTCCGGGACAAGAGATTTGTGGAAGAATAGAATCTACCACTGTAACTGTCACAAAACAACTATCCGAGTTGCCGGCATTATCGGTAGCAGTCCACCAAATTGTATTTTGACCAATGGGTAAAACTTCACCGTTTAATGAGGAAGTACCGTTAAGATTGTTTGTAACTATAACAGTACCGCAATTATCATTTACGGAAGCAGGTGAAAACATATTACCCGTTACCGTATAGTTGCACGAAGCCGCCGCTACGCTAACCGTTTGGTCGGAAGCACAATTTATTACCGGTGGGGTGTCATCAATAACATTTACATTAAAACTGCACGAAGCTGTATTTCCGCTACTGTCAGCGACAAACCAAGTTACTGTTGTGTTTCCAATTAGAAAAGATTCACCAACAAGCGATGAAGTAGCATTTATTGAGTTTGTCAGTGCTACTGTAGAACAATCATCACTAAATGAAGTTGGGTTAAGCTCTGTACCGGTAACCGTGTAAGTGCATGTTCCGGCATTAACATTGACGGTTTGATTTGATAAACAGTTTATTTCAGGAGGGACAGTATCCAAAATGGTAACATCGAAACTACAGGAATCAATATTTCCGGCACCATCAATAGCCGTCCAAACAATATTTGTTGTTCCCATAGGAAATATTTCACCGGCAAGAGAGTTACTACCATTAATATTATTAGTTACCAAAGTAATCGTACAATTATCACTAACAGTAGGATTAAATTCTCCACTCATAGCGGTATATGAGCAAGAACCCGAAGCGTTGTATCTGATTTGGTTTGAGATACAAGTGATAACCGGAGGTTCATTGTCTTCAACGGTAATATGAAAAGTGCAAGTGTCTGTATTGCCGGCTGTATCAGAAGCTACATAGGTGATAAGTGAATTTCCGAGCGGAAAATCTGAACCACTTGGTAAACCGGAAATTTGAGTAATCGTTGCATTACAATTATCGCTAGCTATCGGTTGCACCCAAGAATATGTGGCAGAACATGTGTTTCCATTAGTGTAAATAAGCGTATCATTCGGACAATTATCAAAAACCGGTGGTGGATCATTTAATATTATTTCATTCATTAATACTGATGCGTGCAAAATAGAAGTATAGGTTGAATAGCCGTCATCGGCAATGGTTATATTAATATCCAAATCATTATTTGAAATTGTTGTACTTGAAATATCGGCTTCAAAACAAAAATGATATTCGTGTGGTGTACCTTGTGCACAACTGTACGGATTGTTATATTCATATCCGTCACCATAATCGGGATGAGTAGTCGTATTGTTGAATGCCCAAATAATAGTATTGTCCGAGCTGTTATAAGTTCCCTCCCAATTACCTTGTTGGTAAAATCCATTATTTGTTCCATTAGGGCTAAGATTTGTAATGTTTGTGAGTCCCTGTCCTAACACAAAAGTCAATGAATCCAACCAACCGTTTCCCATGTTGTCCATTACATAAATGGTCTCACAAATTTGGACATGCTGGCATGGCTCTACGGTTAAATTACTACTTCCGTTAACTTCGGTAATTACACCATTGGAATCTAAATCTCCTGTACAGCCGGAATTATCAAATTGAAAACCGGATTTAGCATGAAGCTTTCCAACAAACAGATTATTCATATCATTCGTTGATGTACCATGATAAGGTGCAAAATAAATATCTTCTGAATATACCCCGGCTGTAAAAATAGTGTTTTTGTCAAATGAGGTAATATCTAATCCTGATTCGTTATTTGGTCCTTCGGCATTAATTGCCCAAAGGAATGTCCCATCATCAGAATAACCGGTAAAAAACACTTCTTCTTGATTTGCTCCGTTGAATAAAGTATCTGTGTCAAAATAAAACGGATTACTTACATATTTTCCCGTAACATAAACACCGTGACTATTGTCGGCAGTTACAGCATAACCCACATCATTATTTGTGGAACTGCCATAGAAAGTTTTAGTCCATCCTTCAAATCCTGTAACTTTATCTAATTTAGATAGAAAGGCAAAACTGTTTGAAGGAGCAGAAACGATTATTCCATTCGGGAAAACAGCATTATTATGACACATTCCCGTGATATAAACACCCTCGTTGTTAACGGCAATATCCATTCCGCTGACGGGGTCAGTATTGTTTTCAATGTCTTGTGCCCAGTTTAAAATGCCCGTAGCACTTTCAATGGATAAAATGAAAATGTTTTGAGTCGCATCGTCATTAAACAGTGTATCTTGTAGCGTTCCATCGTCTTTGTAAATTCCGAAATTATCACCACCCATCATCCCGATAACATATACACTGTTATCGTCAGCTGCAATACCCATATTTTTATCCTGATAGGAAGCTCCGTCATAGTCATCGGCATCGCTTCCCATATCGTTTGACCAAAGGAAATTTCCCGTAAAATCCAATGCCGCCACAAAAATATTTACATTATTATATGAAATGGAAGAATTATTTCCATTGATAAGCATTGAATTTGCAAAAACTCCATCAACATAAATACCACTGTTATTAGCACAAATGTCTATTCCCATATCATTGCCGGAACTACCCATTACTTGATAAAAACGAAGTGCTCCATCGGACGTGTAACTGGCAATAAAAATGTCTGTACCACCAAATGAAGTTAATACGGATCCCGAAACACCAGAAAAAGAAGCACCTGTTAAGTCAATATTTCCCGTATAATATCCGGTGATATAAATATTTCCTGAAGGGTCTAATGTAATTCCCGTAACTTCGTCATCATTATTCCCACCAATATTGAATGCCCATACCACATTCCCATCGAAATCGTATTTGGCTACAAGTCCGTCTTTCCCTCCATAAATATCCCATGAATTGATTCCGTAATTTCCAAGTGGAGCATAAGTCAACCCGCCTCCCATATAAACAAAATGGTTAATACTGTCAACGGCAATGGAGTTTGCGGCTTCAATATTTCCTGTATGCGGAACATCTACCCATTCAAACCCTTGTGCAACAAGAATATTTTGTCCTTCTATTAGAAAAATAAAAGAAAAGATACAAATTGTTATTTTCTTAAACACAATTTAGGGTCAAAGTTTTACTAAAAAAAATATACGAAAAATTTCTTTCAAAGTTACATTTTTTGGATCATTACGCAAGAATTTTTCACATGATTATGGATTTTTCTTGCGAGATTTTTTTATTTTTTTCGCAATTTTTCTGGCTAATCGTTCGGTTATAGTTTGTATTTCTTGTA
>QNAD01000263.1 GCA_003641345.1 Candidatus Zixiibacteriota bacterium
TAGGCAAGCTCAACAAAATGTTTAATTTCTATCGTGGCGGTTCCAAAATACAGATGTATAGAAATGCCTTATTACATTCAAAATACATACAAAAAGTAATTACTGAAGAAAATGAATCTATTTGGATTGCCCAGCGAGATGGTAGGACAAAAGACGGTAATGACAAAACGCAAGTGTCTCTTATCAAAATGCTCACCATGGGAAAAGATAATCCGTTTGCGGCTCTGAAAGAATTGCACATCGTTCCGGTTACTATTTCCTATGAATATGAGCCTTGCGATGCCCGAAAAGTGCAAGAACGATACCTCATACAAACCACAGGAACTTACAAAAAACAAGAAGGTGAAGACTTCGACAGCGTGCTGAAAGGCATTACCAACTTCAAAGGACAAATTCATGTGGCATTTGGCACCGAACTAACTCCGGTAATTGAAGCTTGTGAAAAAAATCAAGCCGATTTCAACACACTAACCGGGACCGTGGCTACCGAAATCGATAAGCAAGTTTACCGCGATTATAAACTTCGAGCTGTAAATTATATTGCTGCCGACATGCTCAACGATACTTATACCTATCTTAACAAAAATTATACACAAAAAGAATATGCTCGTTTCATTGAGTTTGTTGAACAAAAAACAGCCCTGTTGAAAGGCGAAAAAGATATGCTAAGAACAGAGTTTCTTAAATTATATGCAACTCCATTGTTCAACCAATTATATAATCATTAAATATTTAAAGTGTTATGAGAAAAGTGTTATTTTTTATTCCATTATTATTAGCATTGTTAGGGTTCATTCGTATTTCCAACACTACCGAAAACATACAAAAAGGAAAAGAATTTACGGCACAGATTAATGATTCTACACAGATTACCATTATTCCCGTACTTGATACAAAAAACCAACTACCTCTGTATTATTATAGTAACTTACATGTTCATGCTTGTAATACCGGCGAATGTAAACTCATTGATATGACAATGTATTGGGATATCTTTGGGCATTATTTTAAATATGTCGTCCCGAAAAACAACCCACTTACCAAAGTCAATCATAAACTATTTAGCAAATCTGACTATGTACGGTTGCATATAATTCTAAATGATACGACCTCAAAGTTGAAAAGATTGAGTATTTATGAATTGACAGAAAAACAGGTAAATAAGAACTATAAAGTTGATGCTGTAACAGGTGCATCTATTAAGATTGTTGATAAAACGAAAATAAAAGGAGCTATTAAAACATCGTTTACCCTTTGGCATATTGCTAATTTAGGTGAACCTTCTCGCAAGATATATGAGGCTACACAAACTTATTTTAAACAAAAAAACAGAGATTTGCTTCCTACTCAAAAGACGGTTGAATTAAACAATCATGTTTTGGTTGATTCAAAGGCATTGTCATTTACTGAGTTGCAAGTTACGTTGCATATGTTGGAAGAAAAACAACTAGATGTGCGTTTTAAATATCAGAATAATTTGGATAAAGATAAAATTTTTCTTTTTAATGATTATTGTTTACGCAACCGATATAAGGGTTGTGAAACGGAGAAATGGATAAAAGCTGACGATTTTCTTAACTAGGATGCCGATAGTAATACAAACGAATGATTATTCTTAAAATAGGAATTAAAGTTGAAAACCAATACATGCCGTATATTTTGTTTTGATGCACCCCGATATTGTATTGCATCAGGAATTGTTTGTGTTTTCAATAACTTTGCTGCTACCCAAAAACCAAATGCCGAAGCACTATCGTGTTCCCCAATCAAGTGCTTGTATACCACTTGTGATGCATTAGGTAAGTAGTTGGTACAAAAGGTGTCGTAAAGACTATCGGCATCGATATTACCATTGTTGCCCGAAACAACGACATCAATATCATCAATAGTCAATTTGTTTTTATGTAAAAATGCGGTTAATTTCTCAAATAATTCCTTCGATGAAGCACGAAATATTGTAAATGAATCAGTCAGAACACCATACGATGTTGCTGTTTGTGTATTTGACAATGTAACAAAAGTAGAACTCTCACCGGCTAAACATCCACTTGTATTGGTTTCAAATAATTTGAGATTGCTGACCACCTCATCTTTCCAGATATGGATTCGTTTCTTCAAAGCATGATTCTCAGGCGTTATCTCATCAATCCCGCCCACCAACACATTATTTACTTTGGGCTGTTCGCCAAACATCATCAATGCATCAATCAAAGCGGTTTCAAATGCAATATTCTGATTGACATAAGTCATATTGTAATTATTGCACGCTATCATAACAGCAATCTGAGCTCCAACGGTGTTGTGTGTCGACTGTATAAATGAGGTCGGAGTCAATAGGGTTTCGTTATTATCTAATAAACGATTCAGAAATTTTTCGGTATCGGTCATACAGCCAAGTCCTGTTCCTACAATAATAGCATCGGGATTTGTTACATTTGCTTCTTGCATTGCCATATTGGCTGAAGTAACTCCCATTCGTATAATTTTCGACATACGACGCAATACCTTTGCCGACATAAATGTTTTATAATCCGGTGGGATAATCGAAAGAAATTCACTTGTATATTCAATGGGATTTTCAAGAAACTTATGATTATCATATGTTTCTTGCGGTGAAATTGCACTTATGCCGTTGATATAAATCTTCATTACAACAATCTTTCTATTTCCGTTTGATGATTAATGTGGTATTATTTCCACCAAATCCAAATGAATTACTCAATACAATACGAATATCCTGATGTGTTTTTAAAGTGGTATTTGGTGAAAAATTAAACTTTGCCATCTTTGTCTTGAAATTAAGATTTGGAAAGATAAGCCCTTCGTTGATAGCCCATAACGAAAAGATGGCTTCTATCGCTCCCGAAGCACCCAAAGTATGTCCGGTAAAGGCTTTGGTAGAACTAAATGGAGGCACAGCATCGCCATATATGGTTTGCAAAGCTGTTGCTTCCGAATCGTCATTGTTGTGTGTGCCTGTTCCATGCACATTGATATATGATATTTCTGAAGGTTTTATTTGTGCGTTCTCCAATGCTTTTTGCATTGACAGTACTGCTCCATTACCTTCCGGCGAAGATGCTGTTTGATGGTATGCATCATTGGCATTGGCGTAGCCCAAGATGGTTCCGTAAATCTGTTTTTCGGGATGTTGTTTTATTGCATCTTCCGATTCTAACATGAGATAGGCTGCTCCTTCGCCAAGATTTAATCCGTTGCGGTGTTCGTCAAAGGGTTTGCAGACCTCGTTGTCCAATATCATCAATGAATTGAAACCATTCACAGTATATTTCGACAAAGCATCGGTTCCACCTACAAGTACCCTGTCTAATCGTCCCGATTTTATCAGTCGGGTCCCATTCATGATGGCATTGGCAGAAGATGAACAGGCAGTACTGATGGTTGCCGAAAAATCATTAATGTTTAACATTTCGCATATTGCTTCCACATGGTGATTGGCACTGTGAGTGATAATGAAATTTGTATCGGAATTTACATCATGATAAAAGCGTTCGGTTTGGTCAATACCTCCGGCGGTTGTTGCTGATATAATACCGGTGCGATAGCCGTCGTGGATATCTGTTTTTGAATCACAGAACGCTTCTTGTGCCGCAATTAATGACAATAAAGCGGTACGAGAATATTTTTTATAATCTGTTACTTTGACTAATGTTGCTAACTCTTCATTGGTATATTCAATTTCTCCTACAGGCAATTTCCCTTTATGGA
>QNAD01000264.1 GCA_003641345.1 Candidatus Zixiibacteriota bacterium
ATCGGTTAACTTTCTATTCGATTAAAATTTTTGGTGAAACCGGTTCATATATAATTTTGAGTTGTTTCGTTCTGTTAGTAATTCTTTTCTCGACTTCATTCTCTTTTAATTTGAGTAAAAGTATATCGATGGATTTTTTCAAAAAAACCGGAAGCCTATTTTTAAGTTTATTTGGTGTTTTAGTTAAGGCACTGTCTTTTCGGTGGTTACCGTCGTTATTTGAAGGTGATGATGAGGGGTCTGGTAAATTACTCACGGAAACTGATGATATGCCGTCTCAAAAAGAAAAAAAGCAAAGTCTTAAGGATAAGCTTAGTTTTAAAAAATCAGAGAAAAAATTAGATTCTAAGCCAATTTTAAAAATAAAATCAAAGGAATCTCAACAAAAACAGACTCAAACGAAGCATACAAAAGTAAAACCGATAGAACAATTACAACTGAAATCCGTGAAATATTCTTACCCTCCGATGGAATTTTTGAAAGATAATCCTAATTCTGATTCTTCGATTAATAAATCAGAACTTGATTTTACAGCACGAATGTTATTGGAGACTCTGGAAACTTTTGGTGTTCGTGTTGACGGGGAAATTAAAAAATATCCGGGTCCAATAATTACCAGATTTGAATTTAAACCAGCAAGTGGAATAAAAGTTAATCAGATTTTAAATTTATCTGATGACCTCGCTTTGGCATTAAAAGCAAAACGAATAAGAATTATTGCTCCTATTCCAGGCAAAGCGGCAGTTGGAGTAGAAATACCTAACCGAGATCCACAAATGGTATATCTGAAAGAGATTATCAATAATTCTCAATTCAAAGATTCAAAAATTAAACTTCCATTGGCATTAGGAAAAACAACTGCCGGTCATCCTTATATCATAGATTTGGCAAAACTTCCCCATTTACTTGTTGCCGGTGCTACCGGCTCAGGAAAATCTGTCTGTTTGAATGCTTTGATAACATCGCTTATCTACCGTCTTCATCCATATCAGGTTAGGTTTATTATGATAGACCCAAAAATGTTAGAATTATCAGTATATAAGGGAATTCCTCATCTTGGTCGTCAGGTAGTGACAAATCCCAAGCGAGCTGAGAAAGTTTTTGCAGATGCTGTGGTAGAGATGGAGAAAAGATATCGCAAACTTGCCAATGCCTCGGTAAGATCAATTGATGATTACAATTCCAAACAGGAAAATGATGAAGATAAACTACCCTACATAATCATATTTGTTGATGAGTTGGCGGATTTAATGATGTCAACCAATTCATCAAAAACAGAACTTCTGATAACTCGCTTAGCTCAAATGGCAAGAGCGGTTGGAATTCACCTTGTATTAGCTACTCAGCGACCTTCGGTTGATGTAATTACCGGATTGATTAAAGCAAATTTTCCGGCACGAATTGCATTTCAGGTATCATCTAAGGTAGATTCCAGAACAATTATCGATGGCAATGGGGCAGAAAAATTATTAGGTAATGGGGATATGCTGTTTTTGGCAACCGGTCAACCGGAGCCGATTAGGGTTCATGGTGCATTTCTTTCTAATGAAGAGACAGAAAAAATTGTTGAATTTATTAATGACCAAGGGCTTGAAATGATGGCACTTGAAGGAATCTCACAGAAAACTGGCGAAGTTACCGAGACTGAAATTGATACCGGTGATCCATTATTTCGTGAAGCTTGTGATGTGGTAATTAGGCATAAACAGGGTTCAGTTTCACTGCTTCAAAGGAGATTAGGTATTGGTTACCAAAGAGCCGCAAGGTTAATTGACAAATTAGAACAGGCTGGCGTTGTCTCTACGTTTGATGGCTCTAAAGCAAGAGAAGTACTGGTTGACGAAGCTTATCTAAAAGTTCTTTTTGCTGGTGGTCATGAAAAACCGGTTACGGAATCTTGAACGAACTAATAATTTTAAATTCAGTATAATCAATGATATGAAAAAGATTATTAAATTTAGTTTTGTTTTCTTAGTGTTAACAGGTTCAGTCTTTTGCCAGGATGTCTTTGATAAAATTAAAAAAGATTTATCTCAGGCTAAATGCATCAAACTTGAATTTACATCAATTATTGAATCGGATATATTTGAGACGATAGATTCTATTCCTGGTAAGAGTATCATTTCTAATGATGACAAATATAAAATTAGTATCGGTGATGATATTTATATTAATGACAAATTAAATCTATACAGTTATTCAATAGAAAACAACCAAGTTATAATTGAAAAGGCTGAAAACAGTTCCGAGGGTATCGGTGAAATCACTTTTCTTAAAAAGCTGGATAAATTATTTAATACTACCATTATTATAAAAAATAAGAAGTATAGATTAACTAAGAAAATTAATGTCAAATCAGAACTTCCAGATAGCATGCTTGTTGTATTAAATCATAAGAAAAAAATTATTGAAAAGATAATTTATAGCGATATGAATGATGATAGGAATACGATTCTAATTAAATCAATTGATATTTTATCTCCGTGTGTGCCAGATGATTTTATACCAAACTTTCCCGAGTCAGCTGATAGGATTAAACTTTAGTGAAATTCTATGTCCATAAGTTAGGTTGTCCTAAAAATGATGTTGATGCAGATTATATTTACGCCAAACTAATCAGCGAAGGACATCAACCAGTAAATGATCCTGAAAAAGCAGATTCGGTTATTGTCAATACTTGCGGGTTTATAGATTCCGCCAAAGAACAATCAATCGAAGAAATCTTAAAATTAGGACAACTTAAAAAGAAGACAGGACTTAAAACTTTGTATGCTACAGGATGTCTTTCTCAACGCTATGGTGATGAGCTTTTAAGTGAAATTCCCGAACTTGATGGTGCTTTTGGGTTGGGTGCTTTGGATTCTTTAGCCAATGCTGTTAGTTTGTCAGATAAGCTCAAAGAGGTCGTTCGGATGGAACCTCGTAAATTGGGGTATTTGAATTGGAAGAATAGGTTTATATCTGATAATTTTCCTTATGCATATATGAAAATTTCTGATGGTTGTAATCGTAATTGTTCTTATTGTGCTATTCCTTCTATTAGGGGAAAGTATCGAAGCCGCTCGATAGATTCTATTATCAGAGAAACTCAATTTTTGGCGGAAAACGGGAAAAAAGAAATTATACTCGTTTCGCAGGAGGCAACTCTATATGGCTGTGAGTCAGGGAAAACTGAAGATATAATTCAATTGCTTGAAGCTTTTGAAGAAGTAGATGGTATCGAGTGGGTTAGATTGATGTATTTACATCCCGCCAAATTGAGCAATGAACTTATAGAATATCTTGCGGTTGAAAATAAAACCCTAAATTATTATGATTTACCGCTTCAACATATCAATAATGAAATACTTTTTGCGATGAATAGACAGGTTACAAGGGATATTATCGAAAAACATATTGATAATATTCGGAAAGCAGACAGTGAGGCAATTCTTCGAACAACTTTTATTGTCGGGTTTCCGGGAGAAACTGATAAACAATTTCAGGAATTATTGGATTTTATTGAAAAAACAGAGTTTGACCGTTTAGGAGTATTTACATATTCAGCCGAAGAGGGGACTGTTGCTGAAAAGATGGAAAATCAGATTCCGGAAGATATTAAATCTGACCGTATGGACCAAATAATGATGTTACAACAGGAGATAGCTTTTAATAAAAATAACTCCTTGATAGGTGAACAAAAAGAAGTTATTATTGACCGTTTGAATGAAGATAAG
>QNAD01000265.1 GCA_003641345.1 Candidatus Zixiibacteriota bacterium
GATGAAATCTATTGCTATCCCTAACATTTATACATTTGATAATGATTTTTCAAAAGCTGATTTGATCCTGAAATCTCTTAAAGAGATTACTTATAAAATTATTAAAAATATCTAAATCATTTATTTGTTGGCAAGTTTCCTATAGAGAATTTCTATATAAGTGAAGATTTTGAAACTCAAAAATTTATGTGTAGTGTATATCTTCGGACGCCACGTGATAATCGCCAAAACGATTTTGTGGGCGGCAGACGTCCTCGTCTGCCCCAACTTTGAATTTTGCCAACCTTTGCAGGTCTTCCCGCAAACCTACCATTTTTGTCTTAAGATACGAATTACTTAAGTGTCGGAGCACAATCCAGCTTCGGCGAATCGAGAACCAACACAACTGAGAATTGGCATCGCCAGTTTGATTATTTAAATTAAGTAATATTTTATGCTGGCATCTTTTCCACACAGCCTGCAATCAAATCACGAAGTTTCGGTTCCGCTTCGCCTGCCATCCGGATAACATCATCCAAAGAGCAAGGGTGCATATTATCAGGCAGTCCCATATCGGTAACAATTGAAAATCCTAAAACTTTATTATGCTGGTGATGGGCGGTGATAACTTCGGGTACAGTGGACATCCCGACCACGTCGGCACCAAACCCACGCAACATCCGATACTCTGCCGCTGTCTCAAGACAAGGTCCGGTCAAACCTACGTAAACACCTTCCTGCAAATTCAAATTTTGATTCATCGCAACTTCTTTGGCTATTGCCTGAAGTTTGAAATTATAAACTTCGTACATGTCTGGAAAGCGGTCGCCCATATTGTCATCGTTTGGACCTATTAGCGGATTGCCCGGAAAGAAATTTATATGATCTTTGATAAGCATAATATCGCCTGCTTTAAAATTCGGGTTCATTCCGCCACAGGCGTTAGAGACAATTATAGTTTCCATCCCCAGCTTTTTTAAAACCCGAACTGGAAACGCAATTTGTTGAAACGAGTAACCTTCGTAATAATGAAACCGCCCCTGCATACAGACCACAGGTTTCCCTTTTAAATTTCCAAACAAAAGCCGTCCAGCATGTGATTCAACAGTTGAAACGGGAAAGTTAGGGATTTTATCATAATCAACAGTTGCGATCATCTCAATCCCATCAACCAAAGACCCCAAACCTGTTCCTAAAATTATTCCGATTTTCGGGACAAAATCTGTTTGTGATTTAATATAGCTTACTGCTTCATCCAACATTTTATTAGTTTCTTTGACAGTATTCAATTTACTCTCCTTTTTGTGTTTTCGTTTAATATGGAAATAGATAAAGTAAATTTGACAAAAAATCAACTAACAACTGACACGATCAGTTTTAGATTGTTGACAAACTTCGATTATGTCAATTGCAAGGAGTGAAACGACAAAGCAATCTCATATGAAGAGAGATTGCCATAAATACTAAAAGACCGGTCTGGTGGGAATTGTTGACCGGTCTTTTTTTACTGCTGAGGAAGGATTTTTATTAAAAAATTACTTTTCGGCTTTATTCATTTCCTCTTCGAATTTAGCGGCTACTTTATCAAGTTCGTCGGCAAGATTTTCAGAGAGAGGATTTACTTCTTTTAATGCCGGCTGATCCTGAGTAACTTCAAGACCATTCATGTCATTTTCTTTACTTGCCTGATTTTCTTCAGAAGGTTTATTGACGATGAATTCCGGAGGAACTTCTTCGGCGGTACGTTCCGTTTCTAACCAACCTGTGGAAGGATCAATTTTTTCTCGTTGTGGTTCGGGTTCTTTTTCTTGCAGTATTTCCGGTTCATCTTTTTGAGCAGGTTTGACCTCATCACTTCTATCAAAACTGCTTATAGCGGCGGCTAATTCAGGGTCCACAGCTGATTCTTCATCGACAACTTTTTCGGACTTATCCGGACTTTCATTTTGAAGGAGAGGATCCGGGGCAGATTGCTCTTTCGGATAATCAGAACTGGAATCCTTAGGAGTTTCAGTAACAGTTGCTCTTTTCTCAGATTCCACTTCATTTGATGCTGTAATTTCAAGCAAATCTTTTTCTACTTCTTTTGGAAGTTCCGATTTGGAAATTTCATCAACAATATCAAGATGCGAATTAATTAACCCTTTTAGTTTTTCCATATAAGAACGACGGGTTAACTCAAGTTGTGAGATATGGTTTTCAATTTCCTGAATTTTATTAGACTTACTTTCAATAGTTTTTTCAACTTCTTTTTTGGCTTCACTTAAAACAGACTCGGCTTCCTTTTTAGCGTTTTCCATTGTTAAGTCAGCATTACGGCGAGCATCAATAGCGGCACTTTTTATTGTATCTTCAAATTGACGAAGACCCTGAAGCTGACCTTTAACAGAATCAAGCTCCATCGAAAAATTAAGATTTGCTTGTTTGATTTCTTCCATTGCAACAGCAACTTGCTCTAAAAAAGAATCAACTTCGTCTTTGTCATAGCCCCGCATTTGTGACGGAAACTCAAAATTTCTAATATCATTTGGAGAAAGATCCATAATTCTCTCACTTATATTTAGTGTTAACTTTCCTTCATACATTTAACCGATAGTTTCATATCGGAACACTTAATATAATTATCGTACAAACAGGAGATAACTTTACTTAATTATGGAATTATTTTGGGGGAAATATTATTAATCTAACTGGCTAAAAAATAAACATATTATAAGTAAAAATGATTTTATTCACGAATTCCAAACAGACTGCTGCCAATACGAATCATATTTGCTCCTTCGGCAATAGCTAATTCAAAATCATTTGACATCCCCATCGAGAGTGTATCAAAATCATTTCCAATAATTTCTTTGCCCTGTTTAAACAGTTCATTGCATAAACGATACGATTCGCGAATTTGTTCTTCATCTTCCACATAAGGACCAATTGTCATTAGACCAATCAAATTTATAGATGGCAAAATATTGACCTGTTTTACTAAATCTATACACTGGTCAGGAGAAATCCCTGATTTTTGAGTTTCTCCAGAACAATTAACTTGAATAAGACAATCTATGGTGCGGTCAATTTTTTCCGATTCTTTATTTATTATTTTAGCCAATTTAATAGAATCCACCGATTGAATAACGTTAAATAATTCAACAGCTTTTTTGGCTTTATTGCTCTGTAAATGGCCAATCATATGATAACGGGCAATATGTCCAATTTTATTAAATTTCTCTTCGGCTTCCTGAATTCTGCTTTCACCAATATTATGCAAACCGGCAGAAACAGCCATATTTATTACTGATTCAGAATGGGTCTTGGTAACTGCTACAACGGTGATATCATCGGTGTCACGCTCATACTTTTCACAAGCATTGGATAACCGACCATGAAGTTCCATAAGGTTTTTTTGAAATGATTCTTTCATTTGTATGAATAATCTAAGATTATTGAGAAATAATCAAGGAAATAATAAAATTGATAGCATTTTACAAAAAATATCTGATTTTTTCTAAATATTTAAAATCAGGCAACTGCAATATTATCTGCTTGGTTATACTCGGCTGGGTTGAAATATTCTGGTGTAAGTTCTGGAACTGGATTTTCAGTTTGAGGTACATACACATCCTGAACCGTTTCTATTGCATTATCTACTCTATTAAAGAAACTTTCGATTGAGCCAACAAAAGAATCTTTGGCAGTATTAACCAATGCTCCGGAGAAACCCAATTCTTCAACTGCCATATCAA
>QNAD01000266.1 GCA_003641345.1 Candidatus Zixiibacteriota bacterium
ATCACCTTCGCCAAACTCAATATTACTGTCAATAACGATACATTCTTTAGTGACAAATATCATTTCGCCATTAAGGCTGTCACCGATACATTCGACAACAAAAGTCGATGCTTCTTCATCAGAGAAAGATTCATCCCCACTGGTTGCAATAATATCAAGTTTAATTTTTTTAAGCAGGTTTCCTGATTCTTCGGAGACCATTTCGGTTATATCATGCAACAGCTGAACATTTCCTATCTTATTAAAGGCAGCTTTTACAATTTTGGCATCATTTGGTGTTTTTAAGTCGGAGATGAACACATTACAAGTTGCTTCACAATCGGAAACATTAATAGCGGCATCATCAACACCTAATCTCAAAAGTAAATCTTTGATTTTATCGGAATCCATTGCAAGTGAACGGTCAACACCAGCAAAGGCAACTTCGTACCCGATAGTTTTATCGTAATTAAACGGAACCAGAGTGGAGACCACAAGAGCAAGAACAGCGGCGGTCAAACCGATTCCAAGTTTTGGTCTTTTAGAAAAGAGGTTAGAAAAAGCAGACATGATTGAATTCTCCCTTAACTTGTTTTTGGGCGGACGGGTTGCCTCGTGATTAACACGGCTTTTCAGTACATTGAATGGCACCACATCTTCGTTATCATTAACCGACGCCGCTTTAAAATCTCTTAATAAAGACTGCTCTGCTTTGACCAATGAAGCACATGCATGGCAATTTTGCAGATGTTCCACTAATTCTTTATTGTTGGCAATTTCTGACTTATCCCAGTTGAGTTGGTTCAGTTTTTGCCTTGTTTGGTAGCAACGCATATCTCATCCTCGGAGTTAAAAATTTTAACGGCTTCTCTGTCATTTGATGGAGGAAGCTTAGTTAATTCTTTACGCATTCTGGCTCTTATTCGGGAAAGTTTCATTTTTATAGCGGCATTTGATTTACCGTGAAGTTTTGCCAATTCAGTGACCGACCAACCATCCATCTCATACATGGTCACTAAGGCTTGTTCATTGGCACTCAAAATCTTAAATGCTTTTGAGATCCTTCGACGTGCCAAATATCCGGTAAACGGATCATTACCGCCAATGCTTTCCTCAATCTCTTTTGTCATCGGGCTAAAAGTTTTCCACCATGGACGTCTTACCGAATTTTTGAATTTATTAATAATTATTCGGTACAGCCATGGTCTAAACGCTTTAATTTCCCGAAGAGAATTAAATTTTGAAAGAGCATGAACCAGTGAATCCTGATATAGATCATCACCATTTTCGCGACTGCCTGTTAATTTACGGCAGAAAGCACGAGCTTTGAGATGCTCAGATTCAACCAGTTTCCAAAATAGGTTCCTATTTTTTTCCATCGTATTTAAGACACCTTTGGAGAAGATATGTAACAATTAATTATATTATTTACCAAAACACTCTGATTTATTTAATGGTTTAGTTATTTTACTGAAGAAAATTTAATAAGTTACAGATTAATAAGCGAATATTCACAAAAATATTCCAAATCAGTAGCTAATTATTGGTAATAAATTCTATATTTTCAAGCTCTTAAGAGTTAGCAATTCTTTTGTTTATTATTCTTTTTTAAATCCTTTGAAGAAAAACAAGCCAATAATAAGTAATAGATAAATAGATATTATCTGAGTCAATAATTTCCCTATGTGGTATTTTTCGGATGAATATCTGAATATAATCTGTTTTGACCTTGCTGGAATAGCAACTGCTCTATATGTACTATATGCTCTAAGAATCTCTGCCGGATTGCCATCTATTTCCGCATGCCATGACTCATAAAAATTATCAGTCAAAACTAATAATTTATTATTGGTTATATTCAAATTTATTATTACAGAATCTGTTTGATACTCAGAAATCCAAGCAGAATCTTTAGATAAAGAATCTCTCTCAATATTTAGCTGTGGCTCTTTTTCAAGAAGAACTGTATTTCTTAAGTTTGTATTACCATCAAATAATTCTTTTCGTATTTGATCCGAATTTTCGAATATTTGGTATTGATCAACCAAGAAAGTGCGTGGAAAAACATTATCGTTTTTCATGATTTTTACTTGCCCGAAATCAGCCGCCTGAGTGAGAAGTTTCTCGCCAAAATAATTAGCGTCTAACTGTTGATTGCCGGGAACCATGATATATTTAGCACAACTTAAATTTAACAATCTTGGATTCGCCATACCTCTATTTTTATTGTAAGTCATTAATTTATCATACCAGTTTAATTGGTTGCCGTGGTAACCTTCAATTACAGGAATTCCATATTGGGGTAAATAATTTTTTGAAACAGCTCTGGTGAAATTCATAACCCGATAATTTCCGGGTTGTTTTTTAAAATAATCTACCAGAACGTTCGGTTGCCAGTATGGAGCGGGATCAACGGTGCTGATGAATCTTTTGTCAAAACGGACATCATTAAACATTGGTATTAACAACAAAACCAAAAAGATTGATTTTCCTGCTTTGCCTGATTTATATAGCCATATTAAAACAGCAACAGCAGTAATTGCCAAAAATGACCACCAAGCACCTGATTGAATAGAGGGAAGATTATTATAAGCTAAATCCAATTTGGAATATCCACGTCCGATAGGTTGAGTAAGGTCGCTATAAAAAAGAGATGACCATAAATTTATCATACCCCTTCCGCTGGCTGTGAATAAAATTGCCAATAGAAACATAAAGGAAGGCATACCCCATAACAAATAGTTGAACTTTTTATTGGGTATTACCGGTTTAGCTGTGGATGTCATCAACCATTGTAATCCATAGGCGGCAATCAAAGAGATAGAAAATGTAAATAGAAACATTATCATCGATGGTGCTCGCATCGAGCTTACTTTTGGTATCAGATAAAATAGATGAAAAAACGGAGTTGTTGCCCCAAGGGCATATAAAAGGGCAAAAAGTGCCAGACCTCCGAAAAAATATACTTTCTTTTTGCGACTAAAAAACAGACCTATCAATGCCAAAAAAATAGCCACAACGCTTATTGATTCTGAATTATCTTTAAAACTGTTTTTTCCCCAATAGACGGTTTTTCCTTTTTGAGTAGAAGTTCCACTGAATTCCGGTATTAATAAAGAGAACGCTTCTTCTTCGTGCATCGACCATGAAGTAGCCCACTCCCATCCTGAAGAACGATCGGTACGGGGTGAAAAATTTGTAGTGTAATTATATCCGGGATAAAACTGTATGGCAGAAAGAAGCAGACCGATAACTACCGCATAAGCCGCAAGGGATGCAGGACGTATCAGTCTAACAATATTTTTGTTTTTTACGTAATTTACAATTAATTTATAAAGAGTATAAAAACCCAATGCCCATAAAGCAAAATATGACATTTGCGGATGAGGAGATAAAATTATAAATCCAATTACAAGCCCCATCATCGAAAAATTAAAAAACGATTTGAAACCGCCTTTAGATTCAAAACCTCTTTCCAGAAATAAAACCGTCAGTGGAAACAGAGTTGTAACAAAAATTTTGCCATCATGCCAGGGTGATACCATCGCTACCAGATAAGGAGCAAACATATAGGTGATGCCGGCTAATAGTGAAGGAATCTTTTCCAATTTGAATTGCCGTGCACAAAGATACATAAAAATACCGGCTAAAAATATATGCCAGAATAAAATCATGCCCAGCATTCGGTACAACTCGCCAAAATATTTTATCGTTGATAAAGGG
>QNAD01000267.1 GCA_003641345.1 Candidatus Zixiibacteriota bacterium
AACTGCAATAGTTATAACCATTGCCGAAGGAAAATTTAGTTTAATTTTATAAGGGGAAATATCTTTAGTAAAAAACATCTGCTTAACAACATTTGCATAATAATATAAAGAGAATACTGATGTAATTAGACCAACCCCAATTAACCAATATAACCAACTATGCGAAGGATCAATAGAAGCCTGTTTTATCGCCGCCGCAAAAACATAATATTTTGCCAAAAATCCTGCCATCGGCGGTATTCCAGCTAAAGATAAAAGGAATATTGAAAAAGTTACTGAGATGCCAATCGATGTTTTAGCCAGACCTTTATAGCTGGCAATTTGAGTAGAACCTGTCTTGTCTTCGAAAATAGCTACGATTGCAAAAGCACCCATATTGGCAAACATATAAACAAAAATGTAGAATGCTACCGATGATAACCCAAACTCATTCATCGCTACCATCCCAATCATAATGTATCCGGCTTGAGCAATCGATGAATAAGCTAACATACGTTTGATATTGGTTTGGCGTATAGCAACAGTATTTCCCAATATCATTGCAACGGCGGCAGTGAAAGCAACTAGTTTACCCCAGTCATTGGGAAGCATCTCCGGTCCATGGAAAGCAGATAACCCATTAACAAATATCTTTGCAAAAGCTACAAGACCAGCCGCTTTCGAACCAACCGAAAGAAATGCAGCAATAGGAGTCGGTGCACCTTCGTACACGTCCGGTGCCCATTGGTGAAACGGTGGCAATGCCAATTTGTACCCGATACCGGCTAATATTAAGATGACCGACAATAAAATTGTTACGCCAATCTCTTTAAATGTAAGATGCGTAATAGCCAAGTTGATTTTCATCTGAATTAAATCTGTTGTTCCGGCCATACCATACAAAAATGATATGCCGTAAATAAGTAAAGCCGATGAAAATGCACCAACTACAAAATATTTTATTCCGGCTTCAACCGATAATTTATTGTTTTTGTAAAATGCCGCTAATACAAAAAGCGGGATAGTTGTCAATTCCAACCCTATGTATAACGATAAAAGTTCCTGTGATGATGCTAAAAACATCATGCCTACCGTTGAGAATAATATCAATCCAAAATATTCTCCCCGATGGTTTACGATTTTTTGTGAGGTTATACCAAAAGATGAACCAATAGCCATAAAAGCGGCTCCTAAAAAGATAATCTTAAAAAAGAGCGCCATTGGATCATTGAAAAACATACTGCCAAAACCACGTCCATAATCGGTAACTGATAATATAATACCAGCTATTAGTAACCCAACTAATGAAAGATAGCCAACAGTGGATTCAGTTTTTCTTTTGGTAAGAACATCAAATGCAATAACTACGCATGCCCAGATAAAGAGGAAAATCTCTGGGAGCATCATCTGTATATTATATTCCGGTAATTGCCAATTCATATTTTTACCGTGCCATTAAGTTTACTAAATTTTCTAAAGTACCGCTCATCAGGTCGTTTAGTATTTTAGGATAGATACCGACAAAAAGAGTCAAAATAATTAACGGTACTACAGTAACTAATTCCCGAGCATTAATCTCAGTTAAACCGCCCCATTTCTTAGAATCAAATCCACCCAAGAATACTCGCTGAACCATACGCAACATATAAGCCGCACCTAACACTACACCCAAAACGGATATACCAACCAAAGCTTTATTCAAAGCACCGAAGGCACCCACAAATATCATAAATTCAGAAACAAATCCGGACATTCCCGGAAGCCCCAAAGCTGCCATCGAAAAGAAAACCATAATACTTGAATATATTGGAAGTTTAGCACCAATCCCTCCAAAAGCAGCAATTTCACGAGTATGTGCCCTATCATAAAGAACACCTACCAATAAGAATAAGGCGCCAGTAATTAAACCATGTGAAACCATCTGGAACATACATCCTGCAATAGCGGTCACCGATGAATAAGCAGCCAAAGCCAACATACAGTAGCCCATGTGTGAAACCGATGAATAAGCAACAAGCTTCTTCAAATCTTTCTGAGCCAATGATACCAATGCTCCGTAAATAATTGCAATCACCCCCAAGACAGCAATCCAGAAAGATAAAGAACGAAGAGCATCGGGGAACATCGGCCAGTTAATTCTTAACATCGCATAAGTTCCCATTTTAAGCAGTACCCCTGCAAGGATAACCGAAACCGCTGTGGGAGCTTCGACGTGAGCATCCGGTAACCAAGTATGGAACGGCCAAACTGGAACTTTAATAGCAAAAGCGATGAAGAAAAAGATGAAACATACCATCTGCAAATTATGTGATAAAGTTGAGCCGTGCTCTATAAGAGTAAGCATATTAAGCGTGTGCGGTTCGGAAGTGAAATACATTATAAGAATAGCAACCAACATGAAAATTGAGCCGAACAAAGTGTAGAGGAAAAATTTAATAGCCGCATATTCTCTTCTTGGTCCGCCCCAAACACCAATCAGAAAATACATCGGTACCAGCATAATTTCCCAGAAAACGTAAAACAGGAAGAAATCCAAAGCTACAAAAACGCCCATCATGCCAGCTTCTAATAATAAGAAGAAAGCAAAATATTCTTTAACTCTTTCTTTAATTCCAAATGATGCAATCAAAGAAATTGTCGATAACAATCCGGTTAATAACAACATCGGAATAGAAATGCCATCAACGCCAAGAAAATATTGGGCACTTAATGATGGAATCCAATCAAATGGTCCCTCAATATATGCCATAGTACCGGTTATAGCATACTGAGTAAAATAATCTATTGTAAGTATCACCGATATAATAAGTGGGGGGATACTGAAAAATGTCGCTGTCCATCGAACCATATTGTGCTGATTCTTTGGCAGGAGCATGACAACTCCCATCCCAATAATCGGGATAAAAACCAAACTACTTAAATATGGGAAATCCATTATATGTTATGCCTCCAATTAAACTAATTTTCCTGTTTAGATTCCTGATCACCATTCTCTTTATTGGTAATCATTTTTGTCAATATGGCTAAAACCGTGACTCCGATAATAAATATAATTGTCATTGTCGGCCAATTGTCACTTATAAAAGTAAATTCAAATTTCCATAATCCGAATAGAACAACTGTGGTAATAGTAAACAGCACATAAAACTGAACCGACCCGTTTTGAATAAAACGTAAACCATTACCAATTTTTCTTACAATCCATCCAGAACCATTTACGGCACCGTCAACAATCCATTTATCAATCCACATTTTAATATCAGACCAAAGCATTGTAAGCCAGGCTATGCCGTTGACAGTTCCGTCAATAATATTGGCGTCAAACTTCCATATGAGACTACCAAATTTAAGTATTGGGTTAAGAATTATTACATGGTAAATTTCATCAAAATACCATTTGTTCAAAGATAGATTGTATAAAGGTTTAAATTTCTCGGCTAATTTATCTGCTGAAATTGATTTTTTATAATACATTAAATAAGCCAAATAGATTCCACCTACAGCAACCACAGTAGAAATTCCCATCAATAGCCAACTGGCATGAGGATGGTATGGTTCGCCATGATAAGCAAAAGAGGCAAAACCGTGGCTTAACCAGGGGATACCGACCCAACCGGCAGTAACTGCCAAAAAACCTAAAAATGCAAGTGGCCAGGTCATTGACCGTGGAGACTCATGAGCATGGTCATACTTCTGCTGGTCTCTTGGTTTTCCAAAAAATGT